>JBEQAC010000401.1:0-2507 GCA_041640535.1 Bacillaceae bacterium | reverse complement strand
GAATGTCTGGGTCTTTTTTTATGGATTGGGCAATGACATCGTATAAGGTTAAGTTATCATGTGCTTCGATGTAAGGCACGACATCACCTGGTTGGTCAGCGACAAAATTGTGCGGCTGCCCTTTCACATTATCAAAAATTTGCTGAATATTTCTTGGACCACCTGTAATGAAGCGTGGTTGCCCTTCACTTCCAAAGCCAGATTTTAGTTCATTACGGAACTCATCGGAGAAGCTTCCTACCGCTTCCGTATATTGCATCCAATCTTGGTCTGCAGCTTGAGCAGGCTCACCTTCATCACCAACGAACGTTCTCCAGCCTTCCCCAATCATGATGATATTCGGGTTCACTTCCTTTGCTTTATCGAAAGCAATTTGAATACTTTCCGCATCATGGTCTCCCATCATATCAAAACGGAAGCCGTCCACTTTATATTCATTGACCCAATGAAGAATTGAATCCACTAATACTCTTCTTGCCATTTTATGGGTTGTACCTAAGCGACCACCGCCAAAGCTGCTTCTCGGTGTACCATCAGCATCCATAAAATGATAATAGTTTGGTACTAAGTCTTCGAAAATAGACACTCTTGCAGTATGGTTGTAAACTACATCAAGGATTACCCCCATATCACGCTTATGAATTTCATGAATTAAATTTTTAAACTCTTTAATTCTCAATTCTGGGTCGTTCGGGTCTTCCGAATACATACCAGATAAGGAGAAATAACTATGCGGGTCATAGCCCCAGTTATAATTCGTTTGGGTAGAGGCAAACTCTAGCATTCGCTCTCCATTTTTGAGCTCATCACCAAAGAAATAACTCATCACTGGAAGAAGTTGAATATGTGTCACACCTAAATCTTGAATATAATCTAGCTTTTCTACGAAGGAAGCAAACGTACCAAATTGTGTTTTTAAGTCCTCTGCGATATTCGGGTCAGATGTAAAGTCACGTACGTGTACCTCATAAATAATTGCGTCTTCACGTTTTTCAAATCCAGGAATGTTCGCGAAGTCTAATTTTTTACCAAGTCTGGAAACATCGACAATCGCAGCCTTCCCAACAGGATCTCCCGATTCATGACTCCATGCAGCCATTGACTGCGTATATGGATCAAGTGCTAACTTTGTCTCGTTACCATGGGTAATTTCGTAGTGGTAATAGTACCCTCTGACACTATTAAGTTCAGTGTTTTGCTTCTTTAACGTAACCGACCATACCCCACGGTCACCTTTTGTCATGTTAACTTTCTTCACTACCTTCGTTTGGTCCTTTTTATCGTATAATACAACAGCAACATGATCGGCTTTTGGTGACCAAACCTTTAAGGTTGCAGAGCCATTTCTGTGAAGTTTCGGACCGAGCTCACCATCATATCCATACATAGCATCAATTAAGCGCCAGCTAGATTTTGCTGTTATGGTTCTATCTCCGTATGTCACCGTAAATGGTAATTTTTCTAAATCAAACGTACCATGTACATTGACACGGCGGTTACTTTCAATCGTGATATGAGTAAAACTTACATCATTTCCATCCACATCTTTAATATGCAGATTTCCCTCAATTTCTTGTAAATCTAATCCTTCCGTTTTAGAGAAAAGAAGCGTTAGCTCAAGATCAGAAAGGACTTCCCCTGATAAAAGAGCTACGGGTACCGTTCCATAAGGATTTGTGTATACATTTCTATCGTCTTCTTTTACAAACAACACCTTAGACTGACTTAATAGTTCAAATGAAAAATCTTCAGTTTGCTCACTATTTTCTTTATTAACAAAAAGGAAGCCCATCTTTTGCGCATCGGCTAACAACGGAATATCGTAGTATGCACCATATTTTCCTACGCCAACAGCATCAGCTGCTCCATGTGGCCAACCATCAGAAGGTGATACTACATCGCCCCAGTTCCACAGTCCCCAACCGTCATATTGTTTGTCCGTTCTTTCATAATAGATACGAACCGTATTTTCTGGTAGAGTAATAGGTTCATATAAAAATACTTCTTCAGAACCTTGTTTAATCCAAATTTCATTTAAGTCTTTAGAGAAAATTTCAACCGCTTTATCGCCACCGTCTTTGTCCCCGTTTGTTGTATTTACCACAAGGAAACCAACGTTTTGCGCATCGCTCTTTAATTCGATATCTACGTAAGCTCCATAGCTCGTTACTTGATCAGTGTTGAACGGTGTTCCACCTGAAGGCCAGTTTTCAGAAGGTTTTGTAACGTCTCCCCATAACCATAGTCCTAGGTTTTCATAACTGTTATCGGTTCTTTGATAATGTATCCGCAGGGTATTCGGTGCAATTTCTCCAACTTCCCGTACCTCTCCATTTACTACTGTTAATAAAGCTGTCCCACCATCATCCTTCGCTGGCAGCTTTAGCCTCACCTTACCATCTTCGGCAGCTTCATACGTTCTGTTTCCATAGTGATCGGTAACAACAGCGCCTGCACCTAGGTTTAGCTCGACTTCTTTTTCCGTATTCGCTGTGTTTAATCCAACA
>JBEQAC010000400.1:0-2523 GCA_041640535.1 Bacillaceae bacterium | reverse complement strand
CACCTAAGGCAATACTCATATGAAAATCATGTCCGCATGCGTGCATATTACCTGGATGCTCAGATTTAAACTCATAGCCAGTTTCTTCGTCAATTGGTAGACCATCAATATCTGCCCGATAACCAATTATTTTCGTTGGTTTTAATCCGTTAACCTTTACAAAAATTCCCGTTTTCCAAGTCTTTACCTCAATATTTCCTTGTGGAAGTGAACGAATGTAATCAAGTAAATAGGCTTGAGTTTTATATTCTTGAAATCCTAGTTCTGGGATTTTATGAAGGTCACGTCTAATCTTCACAAAAGGATTAAGTTCCCCCATTTAAAACTCCTCCTTAATCTAATGATTTATTTCTATATAATAGAAGAGGCTGTCCCATGATGTTGGGTCAACCTCCTGTGCATAACTTCTTAATTTACAATTGACGAAGCTCTTGTTTAATTTCTGTTTTCGATTTAGTTTTTTCATCGATTTCTTTGATTACACGTGCAGGTGTGCCGGCTACAACTGTGTATGGAGGCACATCTTCAATTACGATAGCTCCAGCAGCTACAACTGCTCCCTTACCAACTCTTACACCCTCTAAAACAACTGCATTTGCACCAACTAGAACATCATCTTCTAGAATAACTGGTGTTGCAGATGGTGGTTCAATAACACCTGCTAGAACTGCACCTGCACCCACGTGACAATTTTTTCCTACAGTCGCACGTCCACCTAAGACTGCATTCATATCTATCATCGTACCTTCTCCAATAACAGCTCCGATGTTAATTGAAGCACCCATCATAATAACCGCGTTGTCACCAATTTCAACTTGATCACGAATAATAGCTCCAGGCTCAATCCGCGCTTTGATTCCTTTTAAGTCAAGTAATGGAATCGCAGAATTACGTCGGTCATTTTCTACAACATAATCTTGAATCTTTGCAGAATTACTGTCAATCGCTGCTGAAATCTCGCTCCATTCCCCAAAAACAATTCCTGTATTACCAGTAATGAAAGTTTTTGAATTTGCTCCGAAATCTACATCTGTTAATTCCCCTTTAACATATACCTTTACCGGTGTAGATTTAACACTATTTTGAATAAATGAGATAATTTCATTTGCATCCATCATTTTCATATGTATAGTTCCTCCTAAAAATCAGTTTAGCTACCTTAGCAAATTTTTTAGCCTAAGTACACTATAGATAAATTTAACAAAGTAAAGTGTGCATATCAAGAAAAAAGTCGATTTTTTTACACATTATCAAACGTCTCTCTAATAATATCGACAAATGCTTTTACTTGTTTTAATTCAAAGGCTGATTCATAGCCAATTAACCATGTATCCCTTTTAATAGGCTCATTATATTCATTTAATAATGGAATTTTGTATATATTTGGCGAATCTTCTTTTGTGAGCGTAATGGATGGAAGAATGGCATATCCAATTCCATTTAGAGTCATTTGTTTACATGTTTCAATTTGATCGACAATAATGGTTCGCTTTGGTGCAGTCTGAAATGTTCGATGCCACCATTCTTGTATTTCTTGATAATAGGTTGAATCACTTTTAAATTGGATAAAAGGACGATCTGTTTCAAAAACTTGTTCAATTTCCTGGATTTCGGTATCGACTAAATACAAAGTATCCGTTAATAAATGCTTCTTAACACCCTTCCAATCTGGGTTTCCTCTAATAATACCTATATGTACTGTATCATCATATAGGTTCTTTAGGATTTCACTACTCCACCCTGTTATTAACGAAATTTTTGCATGTGGATTTTTCGTGACAAATTTTTTTAAGATTTGTGGAAGCCAATTTTGTCCGATGATGGAAGCACAGGCAATCTTTAACGTTCCGTATACTTCAGGATCAAGTGCATTTATTTGTTCACGAATTTTTTCTTCCTTTTCAATCACTTCTTTAGCAAATTCAATAATCTTCTCTCCCGCTGGTGTTGGAGTTAAGCCTTTTTGGGATCGAATAAATATTTTCGTATCCCAGCTTTTTTCAATTGATTGTAATCGTTGAGAAAGTGCTGGTTGTGAAACAAACAGTCTTTCTGCAGCTTTTCTCATGTTTAATTCTGTTGCTAGTACCACTAGCATTTGAAATTCAGAGAATTGCAAGCTCCCACCTCTTTTTAACGATAAGTTTTACTTATATTATATATTAATTTTTTTATAATTTCATTATCAATATACTCTAGATATGATGTAAGTAACAAGGAATAGACGGTGAACAATTTATTTCTTTATATAGAAAGGAGAACGATGGTATGAAAATAAACATAAAACGACTAGATCATATTCAAATTTGTATCCCAATCGGGATGGAAGATCGTGCTAGAACTTTTTATTCTAAAATATTAGGATTAACTGAAATTGAAAAACCTAAATCCTTAAAATCAAATGGAGGCTTATGGTATAAGTTAGGGGATATTGAGCTTCATATCGGTGTGGAGGAAATGTCAGAGTATAAAAGTAAGAGACATCCGGGAATTGAGGTTTCGCAGTTGATGGAGGTTAGGGGA
>JBEQAC010000399.1:0-2525 GCA_041640535.1 Bacillaceae bacterium | reverse complement strand
CTGAATTGGCGTTGCCATATTGGTTCCACTCGGTCTGAGTGGTCTAGCTGGTACATTTGCAGTTGCTTTTACTCCCTATCGAGATTGGTTTATTTTACTTACGGTCTTATTGTTAGGTATATCTCACTTTCTTTTGTGGCGACAACCCAATCGTTCTCCAAAAGCAAAGAAACTATTATGGACAGCCACCATGATTTCAGCGTTTATGATTATCTATACTTTAGTAAGTAAAGGCTTTTAAGGGGGATTTTATGAAAAACTTCTTTTTGATTTTTTCAATAATCGCTATTTTTTTCGTATCAGGATGTGGACAACAAGTATCTAAGGAAGCAACTCAACCTGTTGCTTCTCAAGAAGCTAATTTAGAAACAGCTTCATTTAATGTTACTGGTTTTACTTGAGTATCTTGCCCTACAACGGTAAGTGCTGCCGTTAAAAATGTGGAAGGAGTCACAAAGGTAGATATTGAACAGTCTGGAACCACGACGATTACTTATGATTCATCAAAGGTTAATTTAGATAAAATCCAAAAAGTCATCACTGATTTAGGGTATGGAATCGAATATTAAGATTAAATTCATAAACTTGGAAGGTGATTCTGTTGAAAAAATATAGGGTTAAAGTACAAGGAATGACATGCACAGGTTGTGAAGAACACATTGCTACGGCTTTGGAGAATATGGGAGCCAAGAATATTGAGGCAAGTTTTCGTCGTGGAGAAGCGGTTTTTGAGCTTTCTGAAGAAGTAAATATTGAAGCAGCTAGACGAGCCATTGATGAAGCAAAGTATCAACCAGGAGACGTAGAAGAAGTTAAGCAGCAGGAAAAGGTCATTTTAGGTGAAGAAGGTGATTATGATTTATTGATTATTGGTTCGGGTGGAGCTGCTTTTTCTGCGGCGATTAAAGCTATTGAATATGGTGCAAAAGTAGCCGTTATTGAACGTGGAACCATAGGAGGAACCTGCGTAAATATCGGATGTGTTCCATCCAAAACGCTTCTCCGTGCGGGTGAAATCAATCATTCAGCCAGATTTAACCCATTTACAGGTTTGCATACATCTGCGGGAGAAGTTGATTTAGCGCCTTTAATCAAGCAAAAGGATGAATTGGTTAGTGAACTACGCAATCAAAAGTATGTCAACTTAATTGATGAATACGGCTTTGAATTGATACGTGGCGAAGCAAAATTCGTGGATGAAAAAACGGTTGAAGTAAACGGAACAAAACTCACTGCAAAACGATTTTTAATTGCAACAGGCGCTTCTCCTTCCTTGCCACCCATCCCTGGATTAGAGGAAGTGGATTACTTAACAAGCACATCGTTACTTGAACTTAAAAAGGTTCCTAGACGATTAACAGTCATCGGTTCGGGATACATTGGGATGGAACTCGGACAACTTTTTCATAATTTGGGGTCAGATGTAACCTTAATGCAAAGAAGTGAGCGATTATTAAAAGAGTATGACCCTCAGATTTCAGAAGCGGTTCAAAAAGCTTTGGTTGAACAGGGCATCACCTTGGTTAAAGGGGCAACGTTCGAACGTGTAGAGCAGCATGGAAATATAAAAAAGGTTCATATTACCATCGATGGAAAGAAAAAAGTAATTGAATCCGACCAACTATTGATTGCAACGGGTCGCAAACCTAACACCGATACGCTAAATTTGGAGGTTGCTGGGGTTAATATCGGTTCCCGTAAAGAAGTTATTGTTGATGATTTCTTACGTACCAGTAACCCAAGAATTTATGCAGCGGGCGATGTAACGATGGGTCCTCAATTTGTATATGTAGCTGCTTACGAAGGCGGAATCGTAGCAGACAATGCCATTGGTGGTCTAGAGCGGAAACTAAATCTCGAAGTCGTTCCTGGAGTCACATTCACCAATCCATCTATTGCTACCGTTGGTCTAACAGAAGAACAAGCAAAAGCAAAGGGATATGAAGTCAAATCTTCTGTTTTACCTCTAGATGCTGTACCGAGAGCCATTGTTAATCGAGAAACAACAGGTGTATTTAAATTAGTTGCCGATGCAAATACACTAAAAGTATTAGGCGTACATGTTGTTGCTGAAAATGCTGGTGATGTCATATACGCGGCTACATTAGCCGTTAAGTTTGGGTTAACCGTTGAAGATTTACGCGAAAGTTTAGCCCCTTATCTAACGATGGCAGAAGGATTAAAGCTCGCTGCTCTTACTTTCGATAAAGATGTATCGAAATTATCTTGTTGTGCTGGATAATGTTAATGCCCGTTTTAAGAGCGGGCTTTTTATAATAAAAAACTTTTAACGTTGTAAACCCGCATTTTCCTGGCGCTAACCCTTATAAAACAGTAATGAATCACATCTGGGATTAATATCCAGCATGTGACCCATTTTTACACGTATCTCGGTCGTACCCCATGCCCATCAAGCTAACAGCACTTAAAAAACAAATGTAATAAAATGGAGTTTTTTGGCCCAAACTTCCGGCTTTCAATATGAATATTAGACATATTTAAATAAGCCTTCGCAGGCTTTATTT
>JBEQAC010000398.1:0-2527 GCA_041640535.1 Bacillaceae bacterium | reverse complement strand
CTTCATAATAGTCTAGTGATGATGGCGAAGAGGTCACACCCGTTCCCATACCGAACACGGAAGTTAAGCTCTTCAGCGCCGATGGTAGTTGGGGGACTCCCCCTGTGAGAGTAGGACGTCGCTAGGCAACTGAGAAGTTAGTTCTTAAATGAGCTAGCTTCTTTTTTATTTTGTTAACCGTGAGGTTAACTTCATTATTGGTACATTTACATAAGAGATAAAGATGACAAGAAATGGTAGTTGGGGGACTCCCCCTGTGAGAGTAGGACGTCGCTAGGCAACTAAGAGGTTAGTTCATTTAATTGAGCTAGCCTCTTTTTTATTTTGCGAATTAAAAAAATTCTCCTGTGATGCTAAAATCTTTTTGGTTCGCCAACCAAAATATCAGCAACAAAGGAGAGCTTTTATTCCAAAAGACAATAATAGTTTAGCACACACCACGTGGAATGTAAGTATCACATCGTATTTACACCGAAGTATAGAAGGTAAGTAATTTATGGGAAAATAAAGAAAGACATTGGTGAGATACTCCGTACCCTTTGTGAGAGAAAAGGTGTGGAGATAATTGAAGCAACAGCATGTAAAAATCATGTATATATGCTAGTGAGTATTCCACCGAAACTAAGTGTGTCTGCATTTGTAGGATGTCTAAAAGGGAAAAGTAGTTTAATGATATTTTATCGTCACGCAAATTTAAAATATAGATATGCAACCCGAAAATTTTGGTGTATAGGATATTATGTGGATATGCAGTAGGGAGAAACAAAAAGGTAATAGAAGAATATATTCGTAATTAGATCCAAGATGATATAGTCGCAGTACAATTAAGTATGATGGAATATATTGATTGATTCACGAGTGGGGCGTTATTTAGACGGAGAGTGTGGGAGCCCTGGCACCGTCGGCGGGACGGAAATGATCCCACTGTTGGTGCCAGGCACCGTAGATGGGACGTAAATCGTCCGGCTCACAGTGCCTAGCACTAGTATAGTCTAAAGGGAATTGAAGAGTTCGCTGATAAAAAACCATATTAGCTGATAAAAAATAAATTTAGCTCATAAAATACAAGTTTTCGCTGATAAAAATTGATATTCGACGATAAAACATTTCCAGATCCACAAAATACCTATTGGAGTATCGCGAAAAAAGCTGAAATTATTCATTTCTTGATATTTATCCGCTTAATTTAATAAAAAATACTAATTTTATTGGTAAAATATTCAGTCCCCTCAGTTATTCTCATTTTTAAGCGGAATGATGATTAGAGGACAAGATTCCGGGTTCAGAGACCCCGTCGGTGGGACGAAAATGATCCCACTGTTGGTGCCAGGCACCGCAAATGGGACAAAAATGGTCCCACTTGTAGTGCCTGGCACTAGGTATAGCCTAGGGTAATAAATGCTTGATGGCGATCTTCTTGGACTACATCTTTTAGTATCAGCATATATGGATATAGCTTCATTTGAATAGTTAGAATATCACAAAAAACAGTAGAACTATTAAAATTGTTCTACTGCTTTTCCTAACTATTCTTCAATCTTACGTACCTGTATCTTTTTTCGATTATCATCTGGGATCCGTCTGTGTAAATTGACAATTAATAACCCATTATGATAGCTAGCCTCTATTTTATCTTCTCTAACAGGGTAAGGAAGGTTAACGATTCGCTCAAATTCGCCTTGAAAAATGCCCTCTTCAACAAGTTCGTATCCCTTAAATCTTAAGTTTACTTTCCCACGTGCTTCAAGTGTTTGATATTGTACGAAAAGTTCAACATCGTCAACATCCTCTAATCCGGGGATACTTAGAACAACTAAAAGTTCATTTTCTGCTTTATAGAGATTTACTTGCGAACTGACATTATCAAGCATCGGCTCAAAGCCCTTCCAAAAATTATCGCCAAAAAAGCCATCCCATTGCTTTCTCCAATCATGCATTTGTTTAAATTGGTTCATATTCATCATGTCACATACACCCCCGATTTAGCTGTTTCATTATATGTAACTTCAGTCAGATGGTGAATAAAATCATTTTTTATCAAGAACAATAAGGAAATAAAGGGAGGAGTGTCAAATATGTCTGAATATACAAGTAATCAAGTTGATGAGGTAGAACAAGCTGCTCAACATGCGGATGCAAATGCACGTAAAGCTAGAAATGAAGTAAAAGAAGCTATCTCTCATATGAATGCAGAACGACATTATTCAGAAGATCCATCACAAAATAAACGATGAAGCTAAAGGAAGCAGAACACATTTTTCCTGAATGTACTGCTTCTTTTTTCTGCTTAAGGGTGTAAATATATAGCAATGTTTAGTAAAATTAGTTACTTGGTAAAGATAAGGATAGGAAGAAATACAGGAGGGGAATTTAATGTTAGAAAACAGCATTGTGATGGTCTTGATCATCTTAGTGATTAATGTAGTCTATGTCTCATTTTTTACAATTCGTATGATTTTAACCTTAAAGGGACAGCGATATTTAGCCGCTTTTATCAGCACGATTGAGGTTATCATTTATGTAATTG
>JBEQAC010000397.1:0-2531 GCA_041640535.1 Bacillaceae bacterium | reverse complement strand
TCTCCCCATTTAAGAATCGGTACAAAATCAATGACTCCAGTACCTATTTCAGCAAATGTTTTTCTAGAATCGTTTGTCATATCCTTCAAATGAATAATAGGCATGCGATTAGAATATGGAGCTATATATTCTAATGGGTCCCTTCCTCCTTTTTTCACCCAATATACATCGACCTCTGCAAGGATTAAATTATCTACCCTTGGTTCCAATATATATCGTAATGCATCTTCGCCATTCATTTCTATATCAAATTCAAATGCATGATTATGATAGCTAATCCGATAGTCTGATGCCTCCCTAGCAATATGATTTAATGCTTCTTTTAACTTCTTAAAACCCGCTTCATTTTGAAATTCTTGTGAGATATATGGACAGACAATATCTCTTGTTCCATATAAATCTGCTTCTCTTAATACTCCATCTAAATTTTGCTGTAATTGTTCGAATGACACATGCATACCTGCAACACCTAAACCATTTTCCTTTATGGCATATTCAACTTCTTTTTGGTCATAACCTGGGGGTAGTGCTGATAGTTGAACTCCTGCCCATCCCATCTCTTTTAAAGATTTAAAAAGAGGATAAATCCCTACCTTCATTTCTTCTCTTAACGTGTACAATTGAGCAGCAAATTTATGTTCCATGATGACGCTCCTTTTTAAAGATTAATAATCTATATTTTTGTAACCGTTTTCTATACACCTTCCATTATATACCTCCTAGTCCTAATTTTTAACTATTTTTTAGAACAAAAAAAGATGGAGACTGTGTTTATAATCACAAATTTCCATCGCATACATTTTATATTTCATTCATTGTAATCGCATCTAGTGCAACCAAAGCTTCAGCTTCAATCGCTTTAGCCACCGTGTCAGTATGTGGATTATACACTTCTCTAAGGTCTGCATCAGCATAGCCATCGATCGCTAATATAGCTCCTGCTTGAATTCCTCTTAATGCCGAAATCACAAATAGAGCTGAATTCTCCATTTCCACGGCTAAAACTCCTGCTTTTTTATAGAGTTGATGCGGAAATTCAAGCACACCAGAGTAGAATGCATCAAGCGTTAATGTCATGCCTTCTTTTACAACTAATTCTAAATCTCTCGAAGCCGATGATGAAGATAGTGCTTGAACAATCATTCGATCAGCTAAAGCTGGAAATCCTTCTGGAACAAGCTGGCTTGTTAAGCCATCCTGACGAACTGCAGCTGTACTAATAACTAAGCTACCAGGTGGCAGTTCCTTTTGATAAGAGCCCGCGGTACCGACACGAATGATTTGTTTTACTCCACCTTGTGCAAGCTCTTCGAAGCAGACGGCAGCACCTGGCGCACCCACTCCATGACTAACAACCGCAACTTGAACTCCGTTCCAAACCCCAGTATAGCTGTGATATTCTCTGTTCTCAGCTAACAGATGATTGTTTTCAAGTAACGAAGCAATCTTCTTGGCTCTCTTAGGATCTCCACAAACAATCACACGTTTAGGTAATTGTTCAACTTCAATTTTTAGATTTGTTAACATCTCAGTCATACTCTTTTTTCTCCCATTCGTCTTCAGGAATTGGTAGATCCTCTCCTGAGAAACGTTCTTCTTTGAACGGGTCTCCATTCATATGAAACCCATTTTGTTCCCAGAATCCTGGCTTATTATCGTCCATAAACTCAATTCCTCTAATCCATTTAACACTTTTCCAAAAATAAAGATGTGGAACGATAAGTCGAAGCGGCCATCCATGCTTGTCCGTTAATGGTTCCCCATCAAACGAATGTGCAAGTAAAACATCATCTCTGTCTAAATCTGACAATGCCACGTTTGCTGTATAATCATAATCCGCATGGAGCATGACAAACTTCCCTTTAGGTGATACACCAATTTCATTTAAAAAGTCTCGAAACAACACGCCTTTAAACTTATTATCAAACCTGGACCACCGAGTTACACAATGAATATCTGTCGTAATGGTTGTTTGTTTCATTTTTAAAATATCATCGTAGGTCAAAACAACTTCCTTATCGATATTTCCAAATACACGTAGTGTCCATAAATCCATATCATAGGTAGGTACTTCGCCTTCATGCAAAATGGGAAAGCGTTCGGTTAACACTTGACCAGCTGGAAGACGCTCAGCAAGAGCCGGGTCCACCGCAGGTACTTTCGTCCGTTTAATTCGTTCTGCTTTATTCATCTGTTTTGTCACTCCTATCTAGAGCTTTGCTGCTCTGCCATTTGCGAGCTCACTCCTCTATCTTTCAAGAAGAACATAGCCAATATCGTTATTACATATGGTAACATGGCTGTAAATTGAGTTGGAATGGATAAGCCTTGTAGGCGAATACTGATTGAATCCATTAATCCAAATAAGAGACTTGAACCCACAATTCCAATTGGATGTGATTGTCCAAGCATCATCGCAACAAGAGCAATAAATCCTCGTCCAGCTGTCATTCCCTCCGAAAACATGGTTACTTGACCAAGTGATAACTGTGCACCTGCAAGTCCACATAATATCCCACATAGCATAATTG
>JBEQAC010000396.1:0-2539 GCA_041640535.1 Bacillaceae bacterium | reverse complement strand
TCTTACATGATTAATATCGCATTATATCCTACACGTGGAAAGTAACCCGTTTGTCCCGTTTCAGGCAATTGAACCAGGTCATATATTTGTATGTCTCCTAGTGGACCTTCTTCCGCAGTAGGACTAGGGATGTTCCACCTTAATCCAATAACCGGTGTTCCTTTAGGAACAGAAATGGATGCTGAATTCGAATTAGGTTGGTTAAATAATACCTGTTCTGAAATAGTAATATGAATCCGTTTGGTCCAGGTTTGAACCAATTGAAAACGTTGTAAAGCTAACCTAGCTAATTCAACTACTGAAGTTTCACTATCCCTTAATGCCTGCTGTAATGCTAAACGCGTTGAAGTTCCTGTTCCAATTCTTCCAAGGCTCAATACTGTGTAATAGCGGACCGTATCGCAGGAATGTCTTAATAGTGGAAGAAGATATGGAACAGCTCTTTCTCCAAGTGACTCCCAACGAAAAGTGCCAATATAATAGATCCCATGAATTTGTAATGAAGACATTTCACCACATGATTCAAGTCCAGTTTGATTCCATTGATTAAAAAGTTCGAAGGGATTTGGTTGGTCAAATCTCACAAGTAATTCCCTACCTACGAATATTTGATTTGGATCAGGAATCTGATTGGAAGCAGAGAGGGATCCAATAGATTGAGAAAATTGATTTGATAAGCACCATAATGAATCTCCAAATTGAACAACATAATATGGAAATCCACCTGCCTTAGGTAATTCTACTCCAGGTTCGGGAATAATTAGCGGTTGCCCTGGAAAAATAAGATTTGGATTACATATTACGTTAGCCTCCATGATTTCCATAACTGAAATACGGAACCGTGTCGCGATACCTGATAGTGAATCACCTGATTTTACAATATAGAACATAGGCATCATCCTCCTGCCCATATGGTATTCATCTAATGGATAGGAAGTTCTAAGAAAAAAATGATTGTAATTTAAACTGTATAACTATAGTTGATCAATTGTTGTGGCATGCTTTTAAATTAAGAAAAGAGGCTACCCCAAAATCGCTTTTGGTGATAACCTCTTAATTTCGAACATTTCTAAATTTCAACTAGCTACTCTTTAACCATTTAAGAAAACGTGTTTTCCCTTTACCCTCACAAGGAGAACAAAATATGACACCTTTCCCTGAACAAGACTTACATTTATGCGTTCCAAAATCAAAACCAGTACCTGAACAGCTCTTACACTTTAATGTTCCTTGACCATCACAGCTTTTACACTTCATTTGTTTCCCTCCTACGTCCTTCTTTTTTGGAGCAAAAAGAATGTACCATTCTTCACAAAATAAGCGGTTCATGCTGCTAAATTTCTGTACATGCTCAAATTCAAGTAATTTGTGTAAGTATTTTGGTAATTATTAGTTACATATCTATTATATAATTTTCTATTAAGGAACTGTGTGAAGTATTTGTGACTCTTTTGGTTATGGACTTTCATTTCAGGGAACTCTTTTAAAGTAAAAGTATAATGTTAGAGGTGATAATGAAATGAATTCTTCTAACCGATATCTTGCTAGGGATTTAGTCGTCGAACCATTCCATGATACAGTCCTACTTGAAGAAATATGGGGTGACAAATGGGGAGTATCGAATGATATTGGGAAAATAAAAAAAGTATTAATGAATCGCCCTGGTAAAGAGATTAATACGTTAAATGGACATGCACATCAAATTGAAGCCGGTTCTATTTTAAGTAATTATATTAAAGGTACTACTCCAGACGATTTACAAAACAATAGTAAACCTAATTTACATAAACTTCAAAATCAACATGATCAGTTAGTTAAAATCTTAGAGGCAGAAGGAATTGAAATTGTTTATCTAGAAGGGAATTCTGATATCTGGCCAGAACGTGTATTCACTAGAGACTTAGGAATGGTGATTCCTGGTGGGGTTATTCTTCCTAGATTAGCATTATATATCCGTTATGGTGAAACCTTATATGCTTCACAGACTTATAGTCGGATTGGCATGCCAATCTTAGGAACTATTCACGGAAAGGGCTTTGTAGAAGGAGGCAGTTTTGCCATGCTCGATGAAACAACTGCCCTTGTTGGAAGGTCAGAACGTGTAGATCCAATTGGCATTGAACAATTAAGAAACATCCTTTCCATTCAAAATATTCACTTAATCGTCGTTGATTTGCCTTCTACGATTATCCATTTGGATGAGGCTTTTCTTCTTCTTGATCGGAATAAAGCACTTGTAAATAAAGCACTTTTGCCTTTTTGGTTCATTGATGAACTTCATAAGCGCCAAATTGAGTTATTTCATGTTGACCCAAAAGACCCTCCACTTACCATTAATGTTTTACCCATAGCACCTGGAAGAATTGTTTTTCCAAGCAATGGTGTAAGAACAATGGAATTACTACAAAAGAGTGGACTAGAAATCATCCCTGTTGATGTAGCAGAATTTTATAAATTAGGTGGCGGTATTCATTGCATGACATTACCATTAATTCGAGAGTCATTGTCTTGAACTACCCCCACCTAAAATCCTACGAAT
>JBEQAC010000395.1:0-2548 GCA_041640535.1 Bacillaceae bacterium | reverse complement strand
TAAAGGAAAAGATTTCAACGAATACAAAAAACACGAAAAGTTCCTCGTAGAAAGACATCAACTCCCGAACCCTAGAGTTGAGATCGGAAGAATCCTATCAACTCTAAGTAGGGTATCTTTAAATGATATAAGTGACGGAATTTCAAGTGAGGCAAATGAAATTGCAGAAGCAAGCGGTGTTACATTAACACTTAACGCAGATGAGTTACCTCTAAGTAAGGAGCTTTCTGAATATGCAGGAGAACGTGCTTTAAATCTAGCTCTTTATGGTGGAGAAGATTTTGAATTAATAGGGACGATGTCTTCAGATGATTGGAACATCCTCAATCAAAAAGGACAACCTCTATTAAAAAAGGTAGGATATGTTACTGCAGGAAGTCCAAAAGTAATGCTAAATAAAGAGGGTGCACTTATCCCTTTAGAGAAAAAAGGGTATAATCACTTTAAATAATGAAATAAAAGGTGATGGTATGGATCGGTTTGAATTAGTGTCTCAATCGTCTGAGGAGACCATGAATTTTGCATATAGACTCGGTGAAAAGCTTCAAGCACGAGATGTCCTCACGCTTGAAGGCGACCTTGGTGCTGGTAAAACAACGTTTACGAAGGGGCTGGCCAAGGGCTTAGGTGTGACAAGAAATGTGAATAGCCCTACCTTTACGATTATCAAAGAATATCAGGGAAGGATTCCCTTATATCATATGGACGTGTATCGTTTAGGAGAGAGTGAAGAGGATTTAGGTTTTGATGAGTATTTTGAAGGTGATGGCGTTACAGTCATTGAATGGGCAGAACTAATAAAAGAGATGTTACCAGAGGATCGTCTTATTATTCATCTTTATCACCAAGGCGATTTTAGTCGAAAAATAGTACTTGAACCCATAGGTGAACGATACATACAATTATGTAAGGAGCTATTTTAAGAATGAAAGTATTATCAATAGATACATCTAATTTGGTCTTGGGAATCGCGTTATTAGATGGTGAAAAAGTAGCTGGTGAATATATCACGAATTTAAATAAAAACCATTCTGTTAGAGTAATGCCAGCAATCGAGCAACTCTTAGCAGAATGTGGTGTCAAGCCTAGTGATTTAGAGAAAATTATCGTTGCAAAGGGACCTGGATCTTATACGGGCGTGAGAATCGGCGTAACCATCGCAAAAACACTGGCTTGGTCATTAAATATACCTTTAGTAGGAGTATCAAGCTTAGAAGTATTGGCAGCCAATGGTCGATATTTTCAAGGGATGATTTCTCCGATTTTTGATGCGAGACGGGGTCAAGTTTATACTGGTTTATATACATACGACATTGACACGCTCATTTCTAAGGAAGAGGATCGGATTATTCTGTTATCAGATTGGTTACTACATTTAAAAGAACATCAATACTCGACATTGTTTATTGGGAATGATCTACATCTACATAAGGAAGTCATCCAGAAGGAATTAGGCAATTTTTCTTCGTTTGCACCAATAACAAACCATAATCCAAGACCGAGTGAACTAGCCGTTTTAGGGTTAACAAAAGAAGTAGAAGAAGTACACACATTTGTTCCAAATTATATTCGAATGGCAGAGGCAGAAGCGAACTGGCTTGCTTCAAAGAAGAAATAATGAAGGTGATTTCATGGAAGCGACAATTATATTTAGAATGATGGGGTTAGAGGATATTGAAGATGTGCTTCGAATTGAACAAGCATCGTTTGCTACTCCCTGGAGCAGAGAGGCTTTTTATAATGAAATAATGAATAACCATTTTGCCCATTATATCGTGATGGTTGAAAACAACCGAGTGATTGGATATTGTGGCATGTGGATTATTATGGATGAAGCACATATAACGAATATTGCTGTCCTTCCTGAGTATCGTGGGAGAAAGTTAGGGGAAGCTCTGATGAATCAAGTAAAAACAAATGCAAGAACATTAGGAGCTAAGCGAATGACCTTAGAAGTAAGAGTATCTAATAAAATTGCACAATCCCTTTACCGTAAACATGGTTTTGTTGAGGGCGGTATTCGAAAAAATTATTATACAGATAATCAAGAAGACGCAATTGTAATGTGGGTGAATATAGATGAAAAATAGTGATCAACTAATTATGGGGATTGAAACGAGCTGTGATGAAACAGCCGTCGCAATCGTAAAAAATGGGAAGGAGATTCTTTCGAATGTGGTGGCTTCTCAAATTGAGAGCCATAAACGTTTTGGAGGAGTTGTTCCTGAAATTGCCTCTCGCCACCATGTGGAACAAATGACGATTGTATTAGAAGAGTCCTTAATGCAAGCTGGTGTAACCTTTGAGGATATAGACGGAATTGCGGTAACGGAAGGACCAGGTCTTGTAGGGGCACTTTTAATTGGTGTGAATGCAGCCAAGGCTGTTGCTTTTGCAAAAGGCATCCCATTAATTGGAGTGCATCATATTGCAGGGCATATTTATGCAAACCGTATCATTACAGATTTCAAATTCCCATTGTTAGCCCTTGTCGTTTCAGGTGGACACACAGAATTGGTGTTAATGAAAGAGCATGGGTCCTTCAAGG
>JBEQAC010000394.1:0-2548 GCA_041640535.1 Bacillaceae bacterium | reverse complement strand
TGGGAGATTGCTGCAAACCACTCAGATGGTTATGCAAAGCAGATTGCAAAAGAGTGGGCAGAGAGGAGTTTAGACTATGACTGATTTTTGGGAGCTAGCTAGAAGCGTCTTTGTTACGTACAATCAATTTGTGCTTTTTTATCTTATTGTTGCATGCATCATCTACCTACTGTTTTTCTTTCTTTCATTTGGTCAGATAAAAAAAGAAAGAGGGCTAAATCGAATTGAGCCTTATAAGCAATTAAGAGATTCGAGGTTTACTCCGCCCCTTTCGATTCTTGTTCCTGCTTACAACGAAGAAAAGGGTATTATCGGTACTGTATTATCTTTACTGACGGGCAGTGGACGCTTAAATTACCCTGAATTTGAGATTATCGTTATCAACGATGGATCCAAAGATGCAACGCTTGAGATCATGATTGAACGATTTCAAATGGTCGAGATTAAACATAAGGTTTATGAAAAGAGGAATGGGATTGAAACAAAGCCAATCCATGCTATTTATCAATCACAAATCTATCCTTATTTATATATGTTTGATAAACAAAACGGTGGAAAAGCAGATGCATTGAATGTGGGAATTAACTTTGCAAGATATCCATATTTTGCATCAATCGATGGAGACACCATCCTTGAGCCTGATTCCTTTCTTAAAATCATGAAGCCGATCATTGAAAACTCAGAAGAGGAAATATTGGCGATTGGTGGGAACGTATTAATCGCAAATGGAAGTCAAATTGTTAAAGGGCAATTATTGGAAAGGCAGCTTTCAAAAAAACCTTTGGTTGTGATGCAAACGATTGAATACATGCGGGCATTTTTAATGGGACGAATGGGGTTAAGTAATCATGACCTTCTCCTCATTATATCTGGAGCATTTGGAGTATTTAAAACTTCTAGAGTGATTCAAGCTGGCGGCTATAAGGTAGGGACAGTTGGGGAAGATATGGAGCTGGTTGTGCGTTTACACAAATTGAACATTGATCAAAAATGGGGGGCGAAAATTAGGTTTGTTGCAGACCCTGTTTGTTACACAGAAGCTCCAGAGAATTTAAAAGATTTAAAAACACAAAGAATACGCTGGCATCGTGGATTATTTGAAAGTCTTTGGCATCATAAGGTTATGTTGCTCAATCCAAAATATAAATCTATTGGACTAATCGCCATGCCCTATTTCTTTTTTATAGAATTATTGGGTCCATTGATTGAATTACTAGGATACTTAATCCTCATTTTAGGGTTTAGTTTAGGTTTAGTAAATATTCAGTACTCGATTTTACTGGTAATCATGCTTGTGGTGTACGGATCACTCCTCTCGTTAGGGGCGGTATTATTAGAAGAGTGGCGCCTTGGGAAATATCAAAAACTCTCGGAATTAAACCGTCTTGTGTTTTATTCTCTAACGGAATCGTTCTGGTATCGCCCTCTTATGGTATTATGGCGAGCAAAAGTCTTATTTCGTTTAAATACAAAAAAAGAACACAGCTGGGGAGTTATGAAGCGGAAAGGTGTTTCACTATAATTTAGAATAAACTTGGACAGAGGATGCTTATCATTATGTAGGCATCCTCTTTTCCTTCAAATTATATTTTTCGTTCTTGATGATAGATTCCCATGGCAGGGTGGCTGCCCTTTTCAATGATATCCTTAATGATTCTCGCCATAACCGAACTATACACAAGTCCGTTGTCACCATAGGCATACAGAAAATAGCAGTTCGGAAATTCGTCGTAAATACCGATCATCGGAAGACCGTCGTGGGTTCCTCCATAAAAAGCGCCTAAATAATATTCTGGGGTAACTTGAATATTTGGGAAAAGCTTATTGAATTCGTCGATTAGTTTTTGTTTTCTATAGTTAATCTTAGAATCGCGATCCTCAGGATAGCTTGTACTTTCATCTAATCCTCCAATAATGATCCGATTATCCTTGGTTGTACGCATATAGATGTAAGGGCGAGCCGTCTCCCAAATGAGGGTTCGTTTATGCCAGTTTTCGAAATGCTCTACTTGATTGGTTACAACGGAGTAAGAACTAACTATCAATGCATTTTTTTCCTTTTTTATTTCTAGTCCTTCATATCCTGCAGCAATAATAACAAATCGAGCTTTAATTGAATGTCCATTTTCTGTGAAAATGGTGGAGCTCTCGTTACATAGTGTTTTACCACTTATTTTGGTTTGCTCAAAAATCCGAACTCCCTTTTTCTGGGCATTTAAGAGTAATCCAATATTATATTTTAACGGGTTAATTTCAGCGTCATCATATAAGTATAATGCACTTGACTTTTTAAAAGAATAACGTTCATAGATTTCATTTTCATTCAGTAAGTCAACCTTAAAATCATGCTTTTGAAGATATTCATACTCTTTTTTAAGCTTTTCATCTCCAGGTTGATCACTTGCATAATAAAGGCTATCTCTACGTAGAAACTCAGGGTCAAAATCAAATGTAGCTGACTCTTTTTCAATATTTGTAATGGCTTGTTCACATAATTTTGTATGTAGGATTGCTGTTTCCTCACCAAAGCTGTGGACGAGTTCAAATA
>JBEQAC010000393.1:0-2555 GCA_041640535.1 Bacillaceae bacterium | reverse complement strand
CTTTCTCTGGCCACATCACTTTATGTCTCAACTCCCAAGCTTTTTCTTTTTCTATTTTTGTAATTGTAGTTTTCATCGTCTCCTCCTTCGTTAATAGATGATACTCCCTGATTAGCACATCTTTACTTTATAAACTCATTTTATAACAAAAAATGATAAGTCTCACTCCTTTGATTTGGTCTAAATGTTAAAATAAAAAAAAGCGAGACTAGGAGGGAATATTATCATGAGCAAAACAGACGCAATTGCCCGTAGAATACTTGGCTGGAAATTAAACAGAGTTGATCGCTGGTATGATTATGAATCGGAGACTTTTATCGATGAAGCTGATTTTCAACCTACACAAAACCTTGATCACGCAATGTTAATCGTTGAAAAATTACAGCTTGCTGGGTTTACATATACATATACACAAAAAAAGCATATTGAAGTTTGCTTTAATGAACACTGCGCAACAGGAAAGACGTTGGCTGAAGCCATCACCAATACAGCATATTTAATCGCCGACAATAGTTCAATTGATGATGCATGGTTTTAGGAAACATGAATTCCTTTTCACTTGTAAAAAGAAGCGTGAGAACCGTCCCCACGCTTCCTTTCTTATTTAGACAGCAGACTTTCAATTCTTAACGGGTCTTTTCTTGCCACTTCTGTTTGGTAGGCTGCTTTTATTACAGCTTCTCTTACTCTTTCCACGACTTTTTTATTAAACACACTTGGGATAATGTACGTTTCGTTTAGTTCATCGTCTGATACAACACTTGCGATTGCTTTTGCTGCAGCGATTTTCATTTCCTCATTGATCACCCGAGCTCGACAGTCAAGTGCCCCTCGAAAGATGCCGGGAAAGCATAATACATTGTTGATTTGATTTGGATAATCGGAACGTCCTGTTGCCATGACTCTTACATATGGTTCAGCTAGTTCCGGGTTTATTTCAGGATTTGGATTTGCCATCGCAAACACGATTGGATCATCTGCCATCTTCTTTAAGTGCTCCACCGTTAAAATACCTGGTGCAGAAACTCCAATAAATACATCTGCCCCTTCGATGACATCCGATAAACTTCCACTTAGATTATGAGGATTCGTCAGTTTGGCAAATTCGGTCCAATTTGGATTAGTATAATTTTCTTCACGATGAAGGGCTCCACAGCGGTCCACCCCGATAATATTTTTTACTCCGGCACCCAATAAGATTTTCGCACATGCGGTCCCAGCAGCACCAATTCCAGTGAGTACCACTTTGATTTCACTTAGCTTTTTCCCTGTCAGCTTTAAGGCATTGATCAGTCCTGCTAAAATTACCACAGCCGTTCCGTGTTGATCATCATGAAAAACAGGGATATCTAGCTCTTCCTTAAGACGTTTTTCAATTTCAAAGCATCTTGGTGAAGAAATATCCTCTAAATTAATTCCACCAAAGCCTGGAGCAATTGCTTTGACGATTTGAATAATTTCTTCTGTATCCTTTGTATCCAAACAAATCGGAAATGCATCAACTTCACCCATTTGTTTAAATAACATAGCTTTTCCTTCCATAACAGGCATCGCAGCTTCAGGACCAATATCACCAAGTCCCAGTACCGCCGTGCCATCTGACACAACTGCCACCGTATTTCTTTTAATCGTTAATGAATACGCTTTACTTGGTTCCTCAGCAATAGCCGTACATATGTTAGCAACACCAGGTGTATACACTCGAGATAAATCGTCCCTGTTCTTAATCGGGTTCTTAGATTGAATTTCAATTTTTCCACCAATGTGAAGGAGGAAAGTTCGGTCTGAAACGGAGATTACATGCGCCCCTTCTAGCTGCGTGAGCCTATAAGTAATTAAATTCGCATGTTTTTGGTCATTTACATTTATCGTAATATCACGAATGGTATGAGTTTTACTTGCAGAGATCACATCAATCCCAATAATATCCCCTTCCTCTTCACCAATTTCCTTCGCGATATCACTAAATGAGATCAGTGTTTTGTCAATCTGGATACGAATTACGATATTCATACTAGAGTTCTTAAAAGCTGACATGAACGTCTCCCCTTCGATTAAAAAGATTTCCACAGTGTATAAGTTATACGGAAATATTCGTTTTCCTGTTTTTATTTTATTTTTTTTCTTGTTTTTTTAAAATTGAACAATAAATGTAAGAAACCCTATGATGATTTAAGGTTAATGCAATTGGACTTTGAACAAAGATCATCAAGCTTCCGTTTGATATCGTTAACGATTGGCGTAACGACTGCTCCATCATTCCACCTAAGATAAACGCTAAAATAAAGGGAGATGCTGGAAACGAGAAAATTCTCATTAAAAATCCGACTAAACCAAAGAGCACTAAAAGATATAAGTCAAATACTCTAAAGCTCAGTGCATATACGCCAATTAAACTAAAAATAATGACGAGAGAGATTAATAGTGGACGTTGAATCTTAATACTTAAGCAATATAAGGAACTAATGGTAGATTTAAAATTAATAAGAACACGTTCCCTACATACATACTTGCAATAATTCCCCTGAATACTTCTGGAATGTCTTGGAATCTTG
>JBEQAC010000392.1:0-2559 GCA_041640535.1 Bacillaceae bacterium | reverse complement strand
AAAGCCATCCAATATATAGGAAAGCAGCACACCATATACCTGTACACCAATAACAGCTTAGAAGCTCACCCATCCAAGATCTCAGACCTGAGCCTTTAATTTTGAAGTAAGTAGAAATCGATCCGTCTGATTCAGTTTCTTCATATTCCTCTATAAAAGGGCGGCGTATAAATATGGTAATTTTATCAAATACAAGTAAACGGGTAAGTCGAAAGCTTGCGATGCTTAGGAGGAAAAATTCAAACCAGCTTCCTATCATCATTTTTATATCCAAGAAAATGGTCGACGTACATTTTCTTCTGCTGAATCTGAATCTTGTTGTTCTTCAGATACTACTTCTTCTCCGATTTCTGCAACTTCGATATTTCTTCCTAACCATGGATCCCATCGTTTAGGCTTACTTTCATCAATAATCACAACTTCATCCGCTTTTATGATTAGTTTGTCAACACGTATCTCCTTAGGTTTACGTTTACTAGACATTTTGATACCCCCTCCTATTAATGCAATATACATAATATGCTATGTACTTACCCAGTTTCAGGTATAGGCATTTACCTTATAAAATTTATAAAAATCTAGACAAAATTATTGTTTATGTGTACCAACTGGTTACTAGTACATACCATGCTTGCTCACCCTACATAAACTATTATGACCTTGACCAAAGTGAGGTGATTTTAAAATGGCAAAGAAGAAAAAGAATCCATTAAAACGCAAACATAAGTTTAAGAACGACTGTTGCAGATGTCGTTCATTGTGCAGCAGCTTCCATTGTCGACCAATTTGCGCTTTACGTCATGACTTCTGTCGATGCGGGTTCTTCCATCATGGGTTCCACCATCGCGGCTGCTGCTAGTAGTAAAAACGAACAGGAACCACTTCTTGTTCGTTTTTAAAGAGGCGTTTGTACCTATCATATAAGTTACTGTTTTCATAGACTGATTAATATAAGGTTAGGAGGATTATAAATGACAGATCACCATTTTGGTCACCATCACTGTAGTTGTGATTCGTGCCGGCGTCAACTTTCTCATAGGGATTCCTGTAGCTGTCAAACATTTGATCATTTTAGACATAGTCGAACCAGACAAGACAGTCATTCTTTTGATCATCATCGTTCATTTAGAACAACACCTTGCTCCTGTAGCCGATCCCATTTTGATAGTTTTGATCATCGTAGACGAACTCATTTTGATGATTTTGATCATCGTAGACAACACTCTTTCCGTCAAACTCTACCAAGGCTCACTCCTTTACGCAGAGACAGAGATCGCTTCCGTGATGGTCGACACTATTGCCGCCTGAAATCACTAAGAAGGGATCGTCATGACGATTTCCGTGAAGATTCATTCAAACGTGATGATCGTGTAAGAGTGCTTAGACATGATGATCACATCAAAGTGATCCCTGATGATAACAAGAAAAATATTGTGATTATATTTTAAAAATGAAAAGGAGGAAAATGTATGAGTCATTCAAGCTGTCCAAGATGCGGTAAATTTAGACAGGAGCATTTTGATGACCGCCGGCACTTTGATCATCATCATTTTGACAGACATCATCATGATTTTGACAGACATCATTGTAAGGATTTTATTTGTGACCGTTTTATTTGTGATGATGATTTCCGTTTACGCCTTGGAGGATTACAAGGAGGACTTAACTTCCGTCTACGCCAACTCATTGGTTGTCTTGTTAGGTTGGAGCTTGAGGAAGGAAAGAAAATTGAGGCCAAAATTTGCTTCGTTGGTTCCGATTTCATTGAAGTTGAAGTATTCGATGATGTAAAAATGGAGAAAAAAGCTAATAATAAGCATGAAGAAATGAATGAAAAACAACAACGAAAAAGAAATAAAAGAAATAAGGTTCGTAAAAACATGAAGTGCAATAAAGCATTAATTATTCCGTTTGAAGCCATTAAGTTTGTTGAATTAAAGGACGATTGTTGTTAATTTAATTTACTAATTCAATAGAAAAAGGTTTGCGTTAGCGCAAACCTTTTTCTTTTTCGATTACCTGGATAAAACAAATATTCCGAATTGGAATTTCACGAACCTTTTTTGGAAGGCAAAGTGAAAAGGATTCAGTATGAACATCCACAATTTTCCCCTTCATTTTCTCACCATCAATTTGAACAAAAACTTTTTTCCCTGATAATAAGAGTAAATAAATCTTTAATCGTATTCTAAAGAATATTTGGATTAATTCTGGTGAAGATGCCACTGTTTCACCAAAGTTAAAGGTTAATCTCCTTCTAAAACATGGGTCAATATCATGCAATCCATGTTCTTCATGTGACTCTGCAAATCTTTCACTATGGGCGATAGTGAGAACGTGCTCAAATGGTACAATCATTTCACGATTTCTTAATGATCTTAATACGACAAAATCAAAACCAACTGAAAATACACGACCTTCAACCGTTACAATTTTTTCTGACTGATTATTTTGTGGACAATCTAATTCAACTCGTACTTTTTGTCCAACTAAACCGTCAAAAGCACGTTGAAAGATTTCATGAGGCTCACGTTTACCTGATAATGCGGCATCTAATAA
>JBEQAC010000391.1:0-2570 GCA_041640535.1 Bacillaceae bacterium | reverse complement strand
CTGCCCCGCGGAAAGCACACCTGGAGTGCAAATCAACCTACCTTATTTAAAAAGCAACAAAGTTTACGAAAACAGCCTTAATCTATATTATACTTTTATTCTAGCATTTGTTAATTAACTGTGACAAATCCAATTGATGAAATTTAGTATATTGTTATTATAGACTTGAGTAAAGCATACATATAAGTTATAATAAGATTCTGAATAGTTAAAAAAAAGGGGGGTGTAAATAATGGAAATGTTTGAAAAGCTATATGATGAGCAAGAAAAGACAAGTGTCCGGTTTGTTGGATTTACAACGAAAAATGTCAGGTATGATTTTGGTATTGTTTATACGAATATGTTTTTTGGAAAGCCACTAGTTGTCTGTATGCAAACTGGACGTTCATCCCTATTAGATCCAAAAGATATTGAGAATTTAGATTACCTACAAAAAGTATTCCGCATTGATACCCTTGAAGAAGCTTCGGACCTCGCTGAATTTTTTAGAGAAGCATTACCAAATATCCCATTCCAACCACAATATGAATAAATGTCAAAAAAGTCAGGTCTATGACCTGGTTTTTTGTTGTTTGTTCAAAAAAAGTAAAACACTTTATTTTAATGTGTTATACAAAAAATGTTGACAGTGAATTAATGACATACTATTATATAATTAACGAATATAAAACGCTTACATATCTTTTTGCTGTATTCATCGTGACAATGTATCTAGTTTACTCTTAGGAAAAACAAACGGAAGGGGTTTTTGTAAATTGGGTACAATCGTTTGTCAGTCATGTAGTCAAACTATTGGGCATTTCGAGGACGAAAAGGTGACAACACTCTATGCTAAAAATGAAGAATGCAATTGCGAAAAAATAGAAGTTTCTGAACAGTAATAGTAATAAAGAAAAACCGGGTAGTTAACCCGGTTTTTCTTTTTCCTCTTTATTACCGTATTGCACGGTGTTCTTTAATTACACGTAAATGTTTTAAGTCATAATCTTCGGGTCCTTGTACTGGTAATCCAACTTCCAGGTTTTTTTGAATATATGTTAGGTTTTCCTTTGTTATGATTTCTCCTGGTATAAAAATGGGAATACCTGGAGGGTAAACCATAATGAATTCAGCAATAATTCTACCTGCTGATTCTTGGAATGGAACAACTTCTGTTTCAGAATAGAATGCATCTCTTGGAGTTAATGCCAAAACAGGTATATCAGGTAACAAAACTTCGGGCTGAACTCTGTTTGATTCTTGATGCTTTGTTTCATCTGATAAGAATTGAAGTGCTTCTACTAACATCGATGTATCTTGTTCAGTGTCTCCAGGAGTAATAATACATAAAATATTATATAAATCTGAAAGCTCGACTTCAATATTATATTTTTCTCTCAACCAACGCTCCACATCATATCCAGTAAGTCCAAGATTTTTAACAGATATAATTAATTTTGTTGGATCTAAATCAAAAGCTGCTTTAGAACCAAGAATTTCATCTCCTACACAATGTAATTGATCAATTTTATTTATCGCTTTTCGTGTTTTTTCGGCAAGACGAATTGTTCTTTCAATCAATTCATAACCTTCAGTTGCTAATCTCCTACGTGCTACATCTAAAGAAGCAAGCAATAAATAAGATGTTGAAGTAGTCGTTAGCATACTAAGGATGGATTGAACTCGTTGAGCAGAAACAAGCCCTTCTCTAACATTTAGGATAGAACTTTGTGTCATAGAACCACCTAATTTGTGCACACTAGTTGCTGCCATATCGGCTCCTGCTTGCATGGCAGATAAAGGGAGACCTTCGTGAAAATGAATATGTACACCATGAGCCTCATCCACTAATACTGGTACTTCATATGAATGGGCAATTTTCACAATCTTTCTTAGGTCTGCAGAAATGCCAAAGTATGTTGGATTAATAACAAGTAGACCTTTTGCATCAGGATGTTGCTCAAGTGCTTTTTCCACAGATTCTGTCGTAATGCCATGAGATATTCCTAAATCTTTGTCAATCTCAGGGTGGATGAAAATTGGTACTGCTCCGGAAAATACAATAGCAGACATTACTGATTTATGAACGTTTCTTGGAACAATTATTTTATCTCCAGGACCACAAACAGCCATAACCATTGTCATAATAGCTCCACTCGTTCCTTGGACAGAGAAAAATGTATGATCAGCTCCAAATGCTTCAGCAGCCAGTTCTTGTGCTCTTTTAATCATACCCTTTGGTTGATGAAGGTCATCAAGTGGACCGATATTAATTAGGTCAATAGAAAGGGCATTATCACCAATAAATTCACGGAACTCAGGGTCAATACCCGTTCCTTTTTTATGCCCAGGGATATGGAATTGAATAGGATTTCTTTTTGCGTGTTGAAGTAATCCTGTAAATAATGGTGTCTCGGATTGCGACAATTTATACTCACACCTTTTTATAATTACTTTTAATAGTCGTTAGGATAGAATGTTTTTATACATAAAACAAAAGAATTATAGCATTTATCAATCAGTTTGCAAAGAAAAATGTTGCCTGTTCTTAACTTTTCACATCTTAATGCTGAATAAACATATTTTTCAGG
>JBEQAC010000390.1:0-2585 GCA_041640535.1 Bacillaceae bacterium | reverse complement strand
ATTGTTAAAAATAAATATGTATTCAATTATTGAAAATATAATATATCTGTTATATTATATGTATAACAGATATTACAAATATAAGTGAGTGTGATTGACATTGTTGATAAATCTAGATTTAGAATCAGATGAACCGATTTACACACAATTAAAGCAGCAGATTATTGTAGGTATTGCGAAGGGTTTGCTTAAGCCAGGTGATGGGCTACCTTCCGTAAGATCATTAGCAGCAGATATCGGAATCAATCTTCATACGGTGAATAAAGCCTATCAGCAGCTAAAGCAAGAAGGCTTCATATTAATCCATCGCCAAAAAGGGGTTGTTGTTAACCCTGATGGGGTTCAGAAAGCGGATGAGGATTATCGAGGCAAATTAAATAAAACATTATATCCATTAATTGCTGAATCGGTATGTCGTGGTATGAATGAAGATGAGTTTTTACAATTGTGCAGCAGTTTATTTAAAGAATTTTCATAAAGGGGAGAGGGAAATGAATACGATTTATATTTTATTGTTAGTGATTTTGGTTCCAGTATATCTTTCGATGATGTTCATTCCTTATTGGACACGGAGAACAGAAAGCTTTGGGGTTTCTATTCCTGAAGATGTATATAAAACCGATGAGTTAAGGGGAATGCGTAAGCAATATGTCCTGTTAACTGCATGTCTAAGTATTACTGTAACAATCATTTTACTATTATTTGGTAAGACATTTGCTACTGATGAGCAGAAGATTAGTTTTTTATTTAGTGGAGTAGTTCTAGGTTATATTGTTTTTAGCTTTCTCATTTATCTAGTTTTTCATCGTAAAATGAAAATACTCAAGCGGAATAATAAATGGTCAGCAGATAAAACACAGCTTGTTGTCGTTGATACAGCTTTTCGTAAACAAAAACTTACCCATTCCAATCTATGGTTCGTCCTGTCGTTTATTATTGTGTTGGTTACAGTGTTCATTACGTTTCAAAATTACCAATCAATGCCTGAACAAATTCCGACAAAGTATAACTTTGATGGGGAAGTGACTAACTGGGTAGATAAATCCTACCGTTCTGTATTAATACTGCCTATTATGCAAGTATATTTAACATTACTATTTATTTTTATCAATACCATCATTTCCAAGGCGAAGCAACAAGTGAGTGCTGAAAATCCTGAAGAATCAATGTACAAAAATGTTATTTTCAGAAGAAGATGGTCGTTATATATAATTATTATAGGAACCGCAGTGGTTTTATTATTCTCATTTATTCAGTTTTCAACTATTTATCCAATAAACACTCAGATAATGACGGTTGTTCCACTTATTTTCACGATTGGGCTTGTGTTAGGATCTATCGTACTTTCGATTACAACCGGACAAGGTGGGAGCCGAGTGAAAACATCAACAACAGGAGTAAATGGGGCTGTTATTGATCGTGATGATGATCGTTATTGGAAATTAGGTATGTTTTACTTCAATCAAAATGATCCTTCTTTATTCCTAGAAAAACGATTTGGTGTAGGCTGGACAATAAACTTAGCGCGACCATTAGCGTGGATTATTTTCATTGTGATCATTGGATTAGCATCAGGAATACCTGTCTTGCTGGGGATGTAAGGAAACTTGCCAACTAAAAGCGGAGACCTTGTTCTTTGTTAGGAAGGGAGCGACCCTTTTTTCTTTATCAGAGGAAAGATAACGATATGAATAATAATAACGCTAAGAACCTACCAGAAAATAATCATCCAAAAAGAAAATCCGAGTCGTTTTGGGATTTAATCCTTACAGGTGGTTGGTCTTCATTTAATAATATTAAATCTTTTAGATTATAATTCTATACATAATTAAAAAGGGGAGAATTCCTGTGAGTGACTGTTTTATTTGCAATAAACACGCTGGAAATATTGAAACTTCTGGAGTGATGATTTATGAGGACGAGTATGTTTACGTGGGTCATATTGATAGAAATGGAAACCCAAACTATTTAGGTCATATTATGATTGATTTAAAAAGACACGCTCCGACACTTGGAGATATGAATATGGAAGAAGCGAAAGCATTTGGTATGATTATCGCTAGAGTAAGCAAAGCATTATTAGAAAGTGAAAACGCTGAACATATTTATTCATACGTAATGGGTGATGCCGTTCCACATCTTCATATGCACTTAGTAGCTCGTTATCCAAATACACCTAAAGAATATTGGGGACCAAATGCTGTTTATGATTGGGAAGATGCTCCTATGGGCGACAATACTGATGTTATTGAACTTTGTAGTCGAATAAAAACGTATCTAGAGAAAAATGAAAATGAGTAATATCGTAGATTTTAACTGGGTCGGTAGTCAAGAAAATTTCGTCGATCAACCAGATATTCTTCAACTTAATCATATTGTGGTTGGGCGTTATGGTGGTAATTCGAATGCAGAACAATCTAAGAATGAAGATGGATGTTTGGTATGGTTAAATGAAAATGAAGATTGGGAGTTTACCATTCTTCTAGACGCACATAATACATCAGAGAGTGCCGAAATGATTGTAGAACTATTCATTAATGATAGTTCCCAAATAATAGATTTATTAGCTTTACCAACAACTTATC
>JBEQAC010000389.1:0-2596 GCA_041640535.1 Bacillaceae bacterium | reverse complement strand
AGCATTTGAATTTGGTAAGGAAAATAAAAGAGAAAAGCTAATCTACACAATGGGTAGTGGAGCCTATTTCCACCAAGCCTACTCATTTACAAGTTGTCTATTAATGGAAATGCTATGGATTCATTCTAATGCCATTCATACTGGTGAGTACTTCCACGGACCATTTGAAATAACCGATTACGATGTTCCATTCCTTATTATTAAAGGGGAAGGTCCTAATAGACCATTAGACGAAAGAGCGATTGCATTTGCGAATAAATTTAGCCAAAAAGTGGAAGTAGTAGATGTTGCAGAGCTAGATTACACTGGTGTTGACGAAGATCTTAAGGAATATTTTGGACCTGCCATTATTGGAGCAGTACTAAGACAATATGCAGATGGTTTAGCTGAACACACAGGTCACCCATTATCTGTAAGACGTTATATGTGGAAGATGGAATATTAAGATTATATAAAAGGTGAAGGGGAGAAATTAAGATGAAGAGAACACTTACATTTATAGCTATGGTACTGTTTCTCATGTCTGCTTTAATCGCTTGTTCTACTAATGAAAGTAATTCATCTTCTAAAGACCCAGCTGTTAAAGACTCATCTGGTGATGTAGTTGAAATCAACTTCTTTCACAGATGGCCTAACGAACCAAGAAAATCTTTCTACGATAAGAAAATAGCAGAATACATGGAAGCAAATCCAAATGTGAAAATTAAGGTAGATGCTGTTTTGAACGATTCTTATAAAGAGAAAATTCGAGTGCTTGTTTCAAATGACAACCTTCCAGATGTTTTTACATCGTGGTCTGATTCTTTCGCATTAAATCTGGTCTCTTCTGGTAGAATTAAGCCTTTAAACGAAATTTTAGAAGCAGACAAAGAATGGTCAGGAAATATCATAGAATCCCAGTTTAATGGTTTTACATTTGATGAAGTTACCTATGGCGTACCATTTACTATTGATGGAAAAGTGTTCTTCTACAATAAAGATATTTTTAAAGAAAATAATCTCGAAGCACCTGAAACTTATGAAGAGTTTATTGATGTTTTAGATAAACTTCAAGCTGCAGGCTATGATACGCCATTGGTTGAAGGGTTAACGAATGCATGGGCAATTTCTCATTACATGGGTTCCATTTTCCAAAGAATTTTGGACCCAGCAGTAACAGCAGTAGATTATGAAGCTGCAACTGGAGAGTTTACTGATCCAGGATATGTAAGAGGGTTAGAAGTATTCAAGGAGCTTACATCCTATATGGGAGAAATCTCTACTGCGATCGATCATGAGGCAGCTAGAAATATGTTTGGAAATGGTGAAATTCCGATCGTTTATATGCAATTTGCAGAAATTAAATTAGTCCAAAACATTGGTGGAGTGGACTTTGGATTCTTTAACTTCCCTGCAATCGAAGGTGGAAAAGGGGATCCTGGAGCACTTACAGGTGCACCAGAAGGCTGGATGTTAAGCAAAAATGCACCACCTGAAGCCGTTGACTTCTTAAAATTCTTAACATCTCATGAAACTGCTTACGAATTTACAAAGATTGACGGTCAATTAAATGCAATTAAAGGTGCTGTTGATGAAGGCAATACATCACCAGCTAGCTTTGAAGCTTACAATATTGTTACGAATGCAACTGCACCAGCTCCATGGTTTGATAATGCTGTAAATATTAATATTGCAGATATATTCATGAAGGGTGGTCAGTCTTTAGCAACTGGACAAACCACACCTGAAGAGATTATCAAGGATGTACAAGATCGAGCCAAACGATTACAAAGTGAATAAATTTTATTTTAGTTACCTAAGATTCAGGGGGAACCCTGAATCTTAGAAACTAAATCCATCTACCAGAGGTTGAGTTAAGGGGTGAAACAATTGCTAAAGTTAAAAAGTAGAATTACATCATTTCCTTTCTTGCAAACTAGCATTAAATTGCCAAAGTTAAAAAGCAGAATTACATCATTTCTTTTCTTACTACCAAGCATCATTTTGCTATCTGTATTTGTATTTATTCCTCTAGTACAAAATTTCTACAATAGTTTCTTCGATTTTTCTGTATTTTCACAAACGAAGACTTTTGTTGGGTTTGAAAATTTCAAGATATTATTAAGTGACAAAGTTGTTACGGTGGCTCTCGCAAATAACTTCAAGTATGCAGTAATCTCTGTAGCTTTACAGGTTGCCTTTGCACTTGTATTAGCGTATATCCTTGAAGATAAAATATTTAGAAATGTTGCTCCATTTTTCAGAGTTGTCTACTTCATGCCTGTGATGATTTCAATCTCTGTAATCGCATTACTTTTCGGTTTTATCTATAATCCCCAAATGGGCCTACTTAATAGCTTTTTAGAATTAATAGGGTTAGAGAATTTGGCTAAGCCCTGGCTCGGTAGCCCTACATATGCAATCTACGCTGTTATCGCCATGTCTCAATGGCAAAGTATTGGGTATATTATGATTCTTTTCATAGTTGCTCTTCAAAAAGTTCCAAAGGAATTATATGAAGCCGCTGAAATTGATGGAGCGGGTAAAATCAGAAGATTCTTTAGTATTACCGTTCCTCAAGTAAAAGAAGCAATTTTTGTAAACACTCTTATTACTA
>JBEQAC010000388.1:0-2600 GCA_041640535.1 Bacillaceae bacterium | reverse complement strand
CTGAGGCAATGACAGGAACAGAAACGGCTGAGCTAACAGCTTTGTTAAGCTTTAAGTCAAATCCATCCTTACTTCCATCGCCATCCATACTAGTCAGAAGAATTTCTCCTGCTCCTCTTTTTACTGCCTCCTTTGCCCAAGCAACGACTTCCCACTCTGTCGCATTTCGGCCACCATGGGTATAAACTCTCCATGAGCCAAGCTCGTCATCGTATTTTGCATCAATCGCTACCACAATACATTGAGAACCAAAGAAATTGGCTCCCTCAGTAATAAGCTCAGGATTTAATAACGCAGCTGTATTTAAGGAAACCTTGTCTGCGCCAGCTCGAAGAATTCTTTTCATATCTTCTAAAGCATTAATACCTCCACCAACAGTAAAAGGAATCGCAAGCTGTGCCGCTACTTGCTCAACGACCTCAACCATTGTTTTACGGCCTTCATGAGAAGCGGAAATATCAAGAAAGACGAGCTCATCTGCTCCCTCTTCATCATAAAATTTAGCTAATTCTACAGGGTCCCCTGCATCACGTAGTCCGACAAACTGAATTCCTTTAACAACACGACCTTCTTTTACATCAAGGCACGGAATAATTCGTTTTGTAATCATTAGTTCTTCACCTCGCGAATCGCTTCTGCAACAGTGAACTGATTGGTATAAAGGGCTTTTCCAACAATCGCTCCACTTACCCCACGTTCTTCATAAACACTTAGACGCTTTAAGTCTTCAATTGAACTAACGCCACCAGAAGCAATCACCGATTTACCAGTGACCTCTGCTAATTCAGCTACCGCATCAATATTTGGACCAGAAAGCATGCCATCAGTCGCAATATCGGTGAAAATGAATACTTCTGCTCCAGCCCGAGCAAGTTCTACACCAAGATCTGTCGCTTTAACGGAAGAAGTATTTAGCCAACCTTCTGTAGCAACATATCCATCCTTTGCATCGATACCAATCGCAATTTTTTCACCATATTTTCTTAACATGTCTTTCACGAAGTCTGGATTCGAAATGGCCGCACTACCTAAAATCACACGGTCAACTCCGTTTTCAATGTAGTAAGCAACATCCTCTTCAGTCCGGATTCCTCCACCAATTTGAACCTTGGCATTTAGCTTTTGAGCAACCTCAACAACAAAGCGATCATTCACTCGCTTCCCTGCTTTCGCACCGTCTAAATCAACCATATGGATCCATTCAGCTCCTTGGTCTGCAAAAAGCTTTGCCATATCAAATGGAGAATCACCATAAACCGTTTCTTGGTTATAGTCTCCCTGCACTAAACGAACACATTTTCCTCCACGCATATCAATTGCCGGATAAACGATAAAACTCATCTTGTTACCTCCCCTCTACTACTGCTGCATAATTTTTCAAAATGGTTAAGCCGATATCACTACTTTTTTCAGGATGAAATTGTGTACCGAACACACGATTCTTGCCAACCACAGCAGGCACTTCAACATCATAGGAACTACTTGCTAAAACAACCTCTGCATCTTTTGTGCTTACATAGTAGGAATGGACAAAATATACATGTCCTTTATCAATCGTGGTCAAAATGGGAGACTCATTTTTAATCGATAACTCATTCCAACCCATATGTGGAACCTTATATTTTTCACCATCTGCCGTCTCACCAGGAAAACGAACAACCTTCCCACTTAACAGTCCAAGACCATCCGTTAATCCATTTTCTTCACTTTGTTCAAATAAGAGCTGCATTCCTAGACATATTCCTAATAATGGCTTTCCACTTGCCACACTCTCTTTTATGTAGCCTGTTAACCCAGTTTCATTTAGAATCGCCATCGCATCTTTAAATGATCCAACACCAGGAAGAATAAGACCTTTTGCTTTGTCCAGAACTTCAGGGGAATCAGAAATGACATAGTCATAATCCATTCTCTCTAGAGCTTTACTGACACTATACAAGTTCCCCATTCCATAATCGATAATTCCAATCATTTATAACATTCCTTTCGTCGAAGGGACTCCCTTCACGCGTGGATCTACCATCGTCGCTTCATCTAATGCTCGTCCTAATGCTTTGAATACTGCTTCAATCATATGATGCGTATTTGTACCATAATGAACGATGACATGAAGATTCATTCTTGCTTCCAGTGCTAGCTTCCATAGGAATTCATGAACAAGTTCTGTATCAAAGGTTCCTACTCTAGAGCTAGGGAACTCAGCTTTCAATTCAAAGTGTGGGCGGTTGCTTAAATCAATTACAACCTGTGCTAATGCTTCATCCATCGGAACGAACGCATTTCCGTAACGTTTAATCCCTTTTTTATCCCCTAACGCTTCTCTTAATGCTTGCCCAATACAAATCCCAATGTCCTCAGTTGTATGGTGGTCATCAATTTCTGTATCACCTTTAGCATCTACCGTTAGGTTAAACTGACCATGCTTTGTAAACAAATCAAGCATATGAGTCAAAAATGGAACACCTGTCTCTAAGTTTGCCTGACCTTCTCCATCTATTTCAAACTGCAACTTAATATCCGTTTCATTCGTTCTACGCTCAACAAAAGCCTGTCTTGACATCACACTAACCTCCATATATTTAAAGATGGTGCCTGGCACC
>JBEQAC010000387.1:0-2609 GCA_041640535.1 Bacillaceae bacterium | reverse complement strand
GTAGAATTGTAGATTTTAAAGATTTTATTAATAATCGTACAGAACCATATGATGACAATGGGCATGGTACACATTGTGCAGGAGATGCAGCTGGGGATGGCGCTGCTTCACAAGGGAGATACCGAGCACCAGCATATGAAGCTAACCTAATAGGAGTGAAGGTACTAAATAAACTAGGTTCAGGTTCATTAGAAACGGTGATGCAGGGAGTAGATTGGTGTATTCAATACAATCAAAATAACTCAACAAATAGAATTGATATTATAAGCATGTCGTTAGGAAGTACGGCACAAGCGTTTAATAGCGAAAATGATGACCCGATGGTAAAAATAGTTGAAGAAGCATGGGCATCAGGGATTGTCGTCTGTGTGGCAGCTGGGAATTCGGGGCCGTCCCCTAGAACAATCGCAAGCCCTGGGATAAGTGATCAAGTCATTACAGTAGGGGCATTAGATGATCGAGATACGGTAACAAGAGAAGATGATGATGTCGCAAGCTTTTCAAGTAGAGGTCCGACTATTTATGAAGTAAACAAACCAGACCTAGTGGCACCTGGAGTAAATATTATATCACTACGTTCTCCAAACTCGTATATAGATAAGCTTCAGAAATCAAATCGAGTTGAAAATGATTATATTGTTTTATCTGGAACCTCAATGGCGACACCAATTTGCGCTGGAATCGTCGCGTTGATGTTACAGTATAAACCTGACGCTACACCTCTGAACATTAAGAATTCATTAAAAAGAGGTACCGATTTATGGAAAGGGATCGATTTAAATAAGTATGGAGCGGGTTATATTAATGCAGAAAATGCAATAACTGAACTTGATAAAGAAGAGTAAGGAACAGAATCATTGATTTTGTTCCTTTTTTTAATACGACTTTTTTAGAAAATTTAAAAAGTATAATAAAAACTGTTGACGTGAGAATGATTATCATTGTATAGTACTAATTGAGATTGAATTTCAATATCAAAATACATACAAGGGGTGCAATGATGAAAAAGCAGTTTTTAGCATTAGGTTTAGTTTTTTTACTAGCTTTAGTAGCGATGGTAGGTTGTTCAAGTTCTGATAATACAGTAACAGAAGAACAGCCGGCTGAGGAAACTCAAAGCGAGACAGTAGCAAGTGAAGAAGTAGTAGAAGAAGTGGAGCCAGGAGTTGTTAATCTTTATACGAGCAGACACTACGAGTCAGACGTAGAATTATATAAAATTTTCGAAGAGCAAACTGGAATTAAAGTAAATGTGGTTGAAGGTAAAGGCGACGAATTAATGGAGCGCCTAAATATTGAAGGTGAAGCGACAGAAGCTGATCTATTCTTTACAGCTGATGCAGGAAATCTTCATGTAGCAAAAGAATCTGATTTACTTCAACCTGTAACAAGCGAAGTAATCTCTAACAATATCCCAGAAAAATTACGTGATGAAGAAAATTACTGGTTTGCAATGGCAAAAAGAGCGCGTGTACTAGTTTATTCGAAGGACCGTGTAGATCCTTCTGAACTATCAACTTATGAAGCTTTAACAGAGCCAGAATGGAAAGGCAGAGTGGTGTCTAGAACATCTGAAAATATGTATAACATTTCAATATTATCTTCATTTATTGAAGTAATGGGTGAAGAAGGTGCTAAGAATTGGGCAAAAGGCTTTGCTGAAAACATGGCAAGAGAGCCTCAAGGGAATGACCGCGACCAAGCAAAAGCTGTCGTAGCTGGGGAAGCGGACGTAGCGCTAATGAATACGTACTATATTGGATTAATGTTAAATTCAGAAGACCCAGAAGAAGTAAAGGTAGCAGAAAATGTAGGTGTGTTCTTCCCTAATCAAGAAACAACAGGAACACATATAAATGTTAGTGCAATTGCGGTAACAAAGCATGCGAAAAATGTTGAAAATGCAGTGAAGTTTATTGAATTTTTATCAAGTGAAGAAGCACAAGGTAGATTTGCTGAAGTCAACTTTGAATACCCAGCTAATCCAAATGTAGATCCTTCTGAGCTTTTAAAATCTTGGGGCGAATTTAAGGAGCAAGATATTAACTTATCCGTTCTTGGAAAGCATCAACAACAAGCAATTAAATTATTCAATGAAGTTGGTTGGAAATAATAAAGCATAGGTACCGAAGCACCACTTGAGTGTTTCGGTACTTTTTGCATAAATCACATTCCATTTGAGAATGATTTTCGTTATACTTAAATGAGAATGGTTTTAGTAGAACGTCAAGAAGTCAGTTTTCTAAAAGATTGTTATATATAAAACGAATTAGATGGAACAGGTTGATTGGAACGGAAGGTGTGTGACTCCTGCGGGATCTGCAGGAAGGATGAGACCCCGCAGGCACGAGGAGGCTCATCACCCGCCCCGCGGAAAGCGCACACCTGAAGTAACAACCTACCTTAGTTAAATAGCAACAAACTTTACGAAAAGAGCCATCAAGAATGAACAAAGATTAAGGAAGTGTCAAAATTGAAATTGATTCAGCAGGTAAAACAACAACTAAATATTTGGGCACTACTTAGCTTTGCATTCATTTTTATTATCTTCATCCCTAATTTTATTATTGGAGTTGAATTCTTTTCCGAGCCAAATGAGAATTGGGAGC
>JBEQAC010000386.1:0-2609 GCA_041640535.1 Bacillaceae bacterium | reverse complement strand
GATGAAAGCGCAGCTTCGTCTTCGTTCCCATATTTCAATGTAACATCCTGAAACTCTAAATAGCCTTCAAGACGTTCTTTTTCAATAGCATTAGGTCGATTGGATATTTCCTCTTCAGCTTCTAATACCTCTAACAACCGTTCACCAGAAGCTTTTGCCTGTGAGAACTGGTTGATAATAAAACCCATATTCATAATTGGCCACATAATATACCAAACTAAGCTAAAGAACGCTACTAACGCACCATGGGATAGATCACCGACTATCACCAGGTATCCCCCATAGGAAAGAAGTGCTACAACGCTAAAGTTACCAATAAATTCCATTAAAGGGAAGTACTTCGCCCAAATATCTGCAGTTTTTAGATGATTGCTTCTATAATCATTGTTTGATGTATTAAACTTATTAATTTGAAATGATTCCCTAGAAAGTGATTTCACCGTGTTAATCCCACTAATATTTTCCTGAACATTGGTATTTAATCGTCCAAAGGATTTACGAATTCCACGAAACGCTGGATGAACTCTTTTATCGAATTTATAAACTGCAACTGCTAAGAAAGGCAATGCACAAATTGTAACCAAGGTTAGTGGAACAGAATAATAAAACATGACAACTAAACTGGTACCCACTAATAGGAAAAATCGTAATAACTCTGCAAAGCCGAATGAAAGAAAGAATCGAAATCCTTCTACATCTGCAGTAAGACGAGACATCAAATCCCCTGTTTTCGCGTTATCATAGTAACGAAAAGGTAAATATTGGAGCTTTTTATAAAGCTCATTACGAAGTGTATAGACGGCTTTAATTCCGAACATATCTCCTAAATATTGCTGATAAAAAGTTGTAAACCCCTTTACAACCATGATCGCAATAAATCCAATAGCAACATAAGGAAGATAGTGATAATTTCCAGCTAACACCACTTCATCAATTGTAAACTGTAAAACAATGGGATAAACTACCGTAATACCTGTTACAAATAATAGGAAAAACATCGACCAAATAAATAAATGTTTATATGGCCAATAAAACTGTTTAAGCTTCTTAAACGTTTCCATTTTTCCAGCCTCCTCCAATTGATGTTAAATAATAGTAAAATGCAACGCATAGTTACTAATATATCGACTTTCGAAATTATTTTCCAGTTAATTTTCTAAATAACACGAATTTTTACAATGAATACGTGTTTTATCATACAGAACAAGTGTTTCGTTTTAGTTTATTTGCTGGAAACTCCTGATATTCCTTTATTTTTTCAAAAAACCTAAAAAAAAAGAAGTAAGGTGGGGAATAATTTAATACGGATAATTTACAACATCTATAACAAAGGGTTGACTATTAAAATAGTCAACCCTTTGTTATTCTACAGTTTTTTCAATTTCTTCAAGTACACGATTCACTCTTTTTGTTAACATTTTCATTCCACTTCCACCTGCTTGATAGTGACGAAGCTGCCCTTCTACATCAAAAACATAGTATGCTGGTACATACTGATTTTCAAAGGCATTTGTAAGCTTATGCTCGCTATCAATATAAATCGGTTGTGTTATATCATGTTGTGCTGCAACTTGTTTAATTTCTTCTAGATCAAGATCCTTTTCAGATCTTGGCATATGGACAGCTACGACATTCAACTTATTCTTAAACTGATCTCTAAACTCATTTACTTGAGGCATTGCATCTTTACACAACCCACAGCTAATCGACCAGAAATGAATTAATGTCGGTTTTTCTCCGATAAGTTGAGATTTGGTGACTTCACCATTTAACCACTCTGTTGCGCCTTCTAATTCCGGCATTTGTTCTTTAAGCTTCATTTTTATCCTCCATTAAAGTGTTGCTTGTCCAGGCTTCCAATTAGCAGGGCATAAGCCACCAGTTTGTAAAGCTTGAAGAACACGTAATGTCTCATCTACATCCCGACCAATGTTATTATGATTAACTACGGAGTACATTAATTCACCATCTGGACTAATAATGAATAAACCACGAAGTGCAATTCCTTCTTCTTCAATTAGCACACCATATTCACGTGAAACAACATGGTTAGTGTCAGCGGCTAAAGGATATTTTAATTCGCCTAATCCATTATCAGAACGATCTGTTTTAATCCATGCTAAGTGAGTATGAATAGTGTCAGTTGACACACCAATAACTTCAGCATCTAAATCATCAAATTCATCATAACGATCTGATAAAGCAGTGATTTCAGTTGGACACACAAAAGTGAAGTCCATTGGATAGAAAAATAAAACTGTCCATTTATCATTTTTCATGTTTTCATCAAGGCTTACTTTTCCAAAATCCTTATTCGCTAATACTGCATCCATTTCAAATCGTGGAGCTTGTTTTCCAACCATACGTTCTGCCAATATGTATCCCTCCATAAAAACATAAAAATTTTCAAGATTATTGCCGATTCATGGCTCTTGTCATTATAAAATAACAATATTTTCTAGTCAACGTTACGAAATCGTAGATTAAATAGATAAATAATTGATTCATAACAATCTTTGTATTCCCTTTTTAGTCTTAATTTAAACATTGATGAGCTCCTTCACTTGAAATACAAATCCACTGTGCTACAATGTCAACTATGTAAGTTT
>JBEQAC010000385.1:0-2611 GCA_041640535.1 Bacillaceae bacterium | reverse complement strand
TGGGGGTTGGTTGGACTTTTTAGTGGATGGGGAATTGGTTTTTTAATCGATTTACTTCTTCGCAAAAAGCAATTTAAACTGAAAAAGAGAAAAGGGGAAGCGGGAGAAGTCATCCTTATGATTCATTGCCATAAAGAGCAGGTAACCTTGATAAAAGAAATTCTATTTGATCACTATACAACTGGATTACAGGTGATCGAAGAGGAGTTTAAAAATGGGGTATATTAATTTTTTTCAAAAAGATCTTGAGGAATTTTGCATCCTCAAGATCTTTTTATAAAGTAATTCAAGGTGGGAGAGCAAAATGTCCGTGAGCATCCTCCACTTTTGCTAATAAGTTAACGAATTAATTCCAAGCCATAGTGAGACGCAATCGTAATCAACACAGTCCATAAACCAAGACTAATAATACTCCAAAGCAGAACTGGCTGTTTTTTTGCACCAAATAGAAGTCCGACAAATGCTGCGATATGGGAGCCAATCAGCAAAGGTCCTACCAGGATTAATCCTGGTAATCCATACTTATTCCAGATCTTAACCGCGCGTTTTTGTCTTTTCGAGTCCTTCGTGTTTTCTCCCTTTTTCTTTTTCCGCCATTCCTGGTACTTTTCAAAAAAGACGATAAGCAAAAACACAGTAGCTAAGTTTCCAAAGAAGGCCAGTAGTGCAACCATAAAGCTATTTAATCCATTCAAAATACTTAGTGGGATGACCACAGCAATTTCAACCCATGGTACAGCCGCCAATAGAAAAACAAGAATATATTCCCAAACTGCTAGTAAAAATGTCAGAACGAATCACTCTCCTTATCAATGTTAAATTTTTAAAAATTTGTACTCAGTTTTGGTGTCTAGCTACAGCGCCCAGAGACTAGTGAACTTCCCTCTCCTCCTTACGATAAGTCAACATCGAATCGCTTTTGCTCTTCGTGTTTCCTTTATCTCATACGGAGCGGTCCAGTTCATACGTCTCTAAACGGGCTCTTCCGCTTTTCCTATAACTATATTAAAAAAATAGTTAATATGTCATATTTTCAATAGTAACAAAGAAATAGGCCCCAAATCTAGTGTGGAACTTCAAGTAATATTTTGAATTCTATTCTAATAAACTATAAATATTTAAAAAAAGGAGGGGAAGTCAAATAAAGCTAAGAGGAAATTTGGAGTATTTGCTAGTATTCCGCTATTATTTGTAGTATTTTTAAGAATTTTAACTATAACCTAGGATTTTCCTGCTCTCGTGCTATATAACAAGTCATACAGCGTTATAACAGTTTTGAGGACATGTCCAATTGTTGGTAGAATTATAGGTGTCGTTAGATTTTTCAGAAAATAGAGGAGGTCGTTTTCGAACGTGATAAGGAGAAGTTTTACACTCATAATTGGATTAATCTTGGTATTTGCTTTAGCAGCATGTGGATCAAGTTCTACTGGTGGAGAAGGGACTGGAGCAAAGGGAACACTTATTTTTGCTGATGCAGGTTTTGATAGTTTAAGCTTTCATAATGCAGTTGCCCAAACGATTGTTGAAGGGGGCTATGGATATGAAACAGATATTATGCCTGGGTCAACTCCTGCAACATTAGAAGGATTAGCAAATGGAGATATTGATATTTATATGGAAATTTGGACAGATAATGTCATTGACCAATACAGTGCAATGTTAGAGGACGGCAGTGTAGTGGAAATGGGTTCTAACTATGCAGATAATGCACAAGGACTTTATGTTCCGACGTATGTCATCGAGGGAGATGCTGATCGAGGAATTGAACCAGTTGCACCTGATTTAAAAACAGTCGCGGATCTAGAGAAATATTGGGAGCTTTTTAAAGACCCTGAGGATCCGAACAAAGGTCGAATCGTTGGTGCAATTCCTGGGTGGGCAGTAGATGAAATTATTACTGTAAAGGTTGAAACGTACGGATTAGATGAGCAATATAACATTTTCAGACCAGGTTCAGGACCAGCCCTTGATACATCAATTGCAAAAGCATACCAATCTGGTGAGCCATGGGTAGGCTACTACTGGGAGCCGACGTGGATTATGGGAATGTATGATATGACATTGCTTGAGGAGCCAGAATATACGCAAGAGGGCTGGAATGATGGTTACTCAACGGCATTCCCTTCTGTAGATGTGACGATTGCGATGAATAGTGAAACACATGAAGAGACACCTGAAGTTGCTGAATTCTTAACGAAGTTTTCATCATCAAATCAACTTGCAAATGAGGCTCTAGCCTATATGCAGGACAATGATGCAACAGCTGAAGAAGCGGCAATCTGGTTTTTACAGGAAAAAGAAGAAATATGGAGCGAGTGGGTTCCAACAGAGGTTGCTGACAAAGTAAAGGCCGCAATCCAATAATAGATTGATAGTTAGATAGTTGACCGAATGAAGGTTCGGTTGACTATCGTTTTTTAAGCTAATTAGAATTTATTTACATAAATTCTAAACGCATAAGGGCAACTAGGCAGTTGCCAGCGCCTAAGGCTTGGCACCAGCCAAGTTTTCTTTATAATCCTAAAGAGAATGGAGTGAAGGGGCAATTCCCCGTTAATCTATGAATCAATTTCCTGATATAAGGTGGGAGCTAGGAAAATATGTCGAG
>JBEQAC010000384.1:0-2646 GCA_041640535.1 Bacillaceae bacterium | reverse complement strand
CTTAAGCGATTTTTCGATGAGCATAAGAAACACACTGCTTTATTAATCGATGAAGCTCACAACTTAGTGGATCGGGCTCGAGAGATGTTTTCAGCAGATTTAGTAAAGTCTAATTTTCTTACATTAAAACGTGAATATAAAGGCACCGCTATGTACGATTCTGTAAATAAAATCAATAAATATTTTATTGAAGTTAAGAAAAAGTGTTCGGAGCAAGGGGATCTTGTGGTAAAGGAGTTGCAAGAGGACCTAGTAGAAATGCTTGAAGAATTCATTCTTCATGCTGAGATAGAATTATTGCAACAAAAATCAGATGAGCAGAAATTGCTATTAGATACCTATTTTTCAGCAGCGGGATTTGTGCGAATTTCAAAGCTTTATGACGAACGGTATGTCACCTATATGGAGGCTACGAAAAATGAGGTTCAACTAAAAATGTTTTGTTTGGATCCTTCTCATCTTTTGCAACAGGTAAGTAAGAGGTTTCGAGCAACAGTCTATTTTTCTGCCACACTATTACCACTTCAGTATTTTATGGATATGCTTGGTGGTACAGCTGAGGACTATACAATTTCGATTCCCTCACCATTTGCAAAAGAACAAACAGAGGTATTCATTCAACCATTGTCAACTCGATATCATGACAGAGACCATACGAAAAAACAAATCATTGACGTGCTTTCGAAGCTTGTATTAAATCGACGAGGAAATTACTTAATATTTTTTCCTTCCTATCAATATATGAAAAGTGTAAATGAAGATTTTAACGCAAACCATCCTGATATTTCTACTATCATACAGAATAACAGCATGACAGAGGAGGAACGGGAGCAGTTTTTACAAGAGTTTAAAGAAGGAAGTAGGGAGACTCTCATTGGCTTTGCTGTATTAGGTGGCATTTTCTCTGAAGGTATTGACCTAAGAGGGGACAGGCTGAATGGTGTCATGGTCGTCGGTGTAGGATTACCACAGCTATGTCTAGAACGAAATATAATGAAGGATTATTTTCAAGTAACAGGAAAAAATGGGTATGACTACGCATATACCTACCCAGGAATGAACAAGGTGTTGCAAGCGGGAGGGCGTTTAATTAGATCAGAGACAGATTCGGGAGTGATCGTGCTCGTGGATGATCGTTTTCTAACGCAGAAATATCAAGGGCTTTTACCAAGTGAATGGAGAGATTTTGAACTAATCTAAATCATTTCTCTATTTATGTGGCATTCGATTGCTCCAAAAGCTAAAGAAGAGAGCTTTCTCAAGCTGTAACTATATTAGATCTAATTATTGTGTAGTATCGGGAACGATTGTTCAGTAATTTTTCACAAATAAACAGTATAGATAATAAATGGTTGGTATAATAATTTCATGAACATTTGGACGGGAGAGAAATATTATAGAAGATATCTTAAAACAAATATTGAGTGAACTAAAAGAGATGCACGGTGACTAAATGAATTGAAACAAGGTCAAAATAGACTTGAAGTAGGTCAAGAAAATTCACAAAAGAATCTTGTCGATAGTTTAGGATTATACACAGAGAAAATTGTTGATTATGTGATGATAAGACTGAATTATTAAATAAAAGAGTTTACAAAGTAGAGTCAGAGATTGAACGGTTGAGTAGACAGTAAGGGAATTATACAGCCCTTACTTGTTTTTGATTTATTTCTATGTACTATGTACCATGTATCCATTCACTCGAGAAAAATTAGTAAGACATTGCTAATAAGTTCGATAGTAAAAAAAGGTGAAAACGCCGCATAAATAAACGGTGTTTTCACAAAGAATCTTTTATTAATTGGAAGCAGCAGAACCGTCCCCATGCTTCTTCGATTGCAGGGACAACCATTGGAGTAAGGTAACTTCTTTGCCGTCTACTTTTACTGGAGAGCCATCGTAATCTAGAATGCATTCGTCATTGAGCATGTAGATCCAGGAAGCATGGCCAAAGAATTCAAAGGGGTTACCCTCAGTATCTTTGAAAACACCTGATGTATCTACAACGTTATCGAAGTATGATAAATGAACATTGGTGGCACCAGCTTTCAGTAGACGCTCGTATGTTGGAATGACTGTGATCTCAGGTTTTACAATCGTATCATTTTTTGTATGAGTGAACCAGATAGGAGTATTCTTGATATCTTCAATATGTTGATCTGTGATCACATTGTCATATAGGGCCTCGCAAACAGGATATGCAGCAGCGAAGAAGCCTGGGTAATCAATGATCATGCGCATCGTCATGAAGCCGCCATTGGAACAGCCACCGATGTAGATACGATTTGTATCTATGTTTGAATGATGATCGATAAACTCATCAATGAGTGCCTTTAATGCATTCACGTACATTGAATTTCCAGTCTGAGTATACTCACCGCTGCCATCATCCATCCACATGGTAGGTACTTGTGGGGCAAGGACATAAGCGCCTCCAAATATTTTCTGCACTTTTTCACTGGAAAGGCTTACAACTTTATTTCCAGTATAAGCGATTGACGTATCATATCCGCCTTCACCAGCACCATGGAGCCAAATGATCAATGGACGTTTTTCTCTGCTCATATTAGGAGAGTAATAGCCAAACCTTAGTGGCATCTCAGCATACGAAGACATGCTGTTTACCCAACCTTTGATCTGCTCCAT
>JBEQAC010000383.1:0-2687 GCA_041640535.1 Bacillaceae bacterium | reverse complement strand
ATGCGATTTCTTTATTACTTTTTCCATTCGTAATCTCTACGAGTACATCCTTTTCACGTCTAGTCAACTGCTTAATTCGCTTCTCATCCTCTGACTCTACACCAGAAATTCTAGTTAATACATACTTCGTTACTTTATCATGAAGTTTACTCTCACCCTCTGCCACCGCGCGAATGGTCTCCGCTAATTCATCTGGTTCAATATCCTTTAACTGGTATCCGCTTGCCCCTGCTTGCAAAGCAGGAATGACATGCTCTTGATCCGCAAAACTAGTAAGGATGATCACCTTCGTCCTTGGGTAAAGACTTGTAATCTCCTTCGTAGCCTCAATTCCATTTTTGATCGGCATAATTAAATCCATTAGCACAACATCGGGTTTTGTTTTCCCAACTATCTGAACCGCTTCTTCGCCATTATCTGCTTCTGCAATAATTTCTAAATCACTTTGTGACTCTAAAAAATATCTCAATCCCTTTCTAACAACTTGATGATCATCCACCAAGACAATTTTTATGCTCATCGTTTGTCTCTCCTATTCTTTTAAACTGGCAATCTCACAGCGATGGTTGTACCCTTATTTTTTTTACTATCAATCGTGATGGTGCCACCTAACTTATTCACACGCTCTTGCATTGTTTTTAGTCCAAATGTCGTGGTATGACCTACTCCTTTGGAATCAAAACCACAGCCTGTATCTTTAATCATCATGGAAACATCATCTTTTACATGAAACCAAATCTGAACATGATTTGATTGCGAATGTTTTTTTACATTATTTAATGCCTCTTGGGCTACTCTCCACAAACACTCTTCCACCGCTTTATCTAAATCCAGAATTCCTGAGAGGTGGATGTCTGCTTTAACTTTAATTAAATCACTATATCGTTTAATCGCAGTGATTACACCTTGTTCTAATCCTTCAGGCCTCAGCTGCCAAATGAGCTTCCTCATTTCTTGTAAGGCTTCATTTGATAAGGTTTGAATTTCTACTAATGGTTCAGAGATTTTTTCATCCTTTGTACGAGCCTGAACTCCTTTTGAAATAAGTGTAATCGAAAATAAAAGTTGGTTAACCGAATCATGTAAATCCCGCGCTAACCGATTTCGTTCTTCAAGTAGTGCAAGTTCCGTTCGTTGTTGTTCTACTCTGTTTTTCTCACCAATTAATGCAAAATGGTAACAAACTTGCTTTGCTAGCATTTTATCGATTTCTTCTAAACATTCCCCAAAAATAGTTAGGCTTGCCTTTGTTCGACCAATCTCTTCTTCAAAACTAAAGAAAGAAGGTTTACTTACACCAAATTCTACATGGCGATCATTAAATCTTAGTTCAATTCGATCCCAAGGGAAAATTTCATATAAGGATTCTATACCACTATGAATAAGAGTGTTGTTTTCAGTTAGCTCATTCATTCTTTGCATCCATTCACTAAAGAGCTGTAAATACTGTGCACGCTTCTGTTCTCTTTCATACAATTTGATTCGACTTACTGTCGCTCCGACTTGTAAAGCAATGATTTCAAGCAATTCAAGCTCTTCTTCTGTAAAATGAGTCTTTTTAGGAGAGGCGACATTAATTAATCCATAGGTTTCAACTCCAGCACGGATCGGGATTGTTGCATGATGCGTAATCTCAGACGTATTTCCCCATTGATTTTCGATTACTCGATCAATCCGTTGGCATTCAATAATATTCACCGCACGCTGTAATCTACCACTTACACAGCGATCTAAGCACCAACAATCGTCCTTACACATCGGAAGATAACTCCCGTAACTCAAGCCTTCAGGAAGCCCATAATGTGCAATTAACCTATGCTCAACCCCTTCTGTTAAAAACACCCAACCAGTATGAAAGCCTGTAACCTCAAGCATTTTTTCTAAGACAATTTGCAACATGGAGGATAAATCCTTCCCCTCATGAAGTGTATTTGAAATCTCTCTTAATACTTTACGCTCATTCACTATTAACCACCACCGGGACAAATTCGTTCCCACTTGCGGTGCCAGGCACCATATGGGAATTTTTCCTACTCTTATTTTACTATGTTTGACATAGTTTGGGTGGATACTTTTGATGTACTCTTTCTAAGTCTTTTGATGTAAAAAAGACATTAATTCAAGAACGAATTTAATGTCTCTTCACTTCCAGTATTATTTATAGGATGACGCAATACGTCGTTTTGCAACACCCTTTTCCCTTCCTTCTAAAAGAGTCAAAACAATGGCTCCGATAAGAAATAAGCTGGATAGTTGAAACAATGTACCTGTCTCAACAAATAAAGCAAGGAAACCGAACACAATTCCACCAAGCCCAATACCAAGATCGATTGAAGAAAAGTACATACCAGTTGCAACTCCACGGCGGTTTTCTGGAGCAATAGATAGAGTCCAAGATTGCAATGTAGGTATTAGAGCCCCGAATCCAAGTCCAAATAGTATCCCAGCAATGGCTACAACTAAATTAGAGTGTGCCAAAGATAAGACCCACATTCCTACAAATGTGGCAACTGAACAGAAAATGACAAGTCCTTTTGGACCTTTTCGATCAAACCATTTACCTGCGACTGGTCTTGCGAGCGTCGCAAATACTGAATTAAAAAGATAATATAAAAAAATGTGTTCAATACCACGTTCTTCTCCAAATATCACAATAAATGTAATGATTGAGCCATACCCAAAACTAG
>JBEQAC010000382.1:0-2697 GCA_041640535.1 Bacillaceae bacterium | reverse complement strand
CACTGGATATTCCGTTATTGGTGGATTCCGAATTAGACGTTTATGGCATTTTCCGCTATGCCAATACTTATCCGGCAGCGATCCAGGCTTTAAGTAAAAGCCCGGTCGATATCCGGAAGGTAATAACCCATAAATATCCACTGGAACAAATTAAAGAAGCGGTGGAAGTAGCCAGAACACAGAAGGATACAAGTATTAAAGTGATGATTTATCCCGATGTGCACTTTACTTTGTGACGAGGGACAGTCCCCTACCTGAGGGGGTATCCTCGAAGTGAACACAAAAACACTTTTTCAGGCACAATGACGACCACTAATAAAAACGCGGACGAGAACAGGCTTCCACGTCTCGGGCTACCATTCTTGCTAAGCTGTCCGAATTATTTCGGCCCGTTATGCTGCAGGGAAAAAGTTGTACAGTTCAACCAGTTCAACATCACGAGAAACTTTGTTGCTTGGAGAGGCCTATTAATAAGAACACAAAACTGACCTCTTGTAACCAAAGTTATGATATTGATTTAGGAACAAATATTCGTGTTTTATTACTTTATATGGTAACATGATAATGAGTTGAATTGAATGTTTGGGGGAGGGGTAATATTGTCACTTCCATATAAACTTGATCCAGAGATGGCTAAGTTGCTTAGGTCATACCTTGATAAACTTGATATTAAAAAGCATCGTGTGATTATAGATCTTGAAAATGATACAGTAGAGCCTGAAGAAGAATACTCTATTGATGATATTCTTGAGTCAGCAGGAATTCTTACAAAGAAACAGGCTGAAGAATTACTTAAGGACGTTGAATCTTCACGTAAGGAGTGGGATTAGTTGGTGAACTCTAAAGGGTATCTACTTGACACAAATATTGCAATCGCTATTTTGGCAAAAGAAGATACTGCATTGGAGTTTGTTTATAAAGTCTCTGAACATAAAATTCCATTATATTTTTCAGTAATCACTGAGTGTGAAGTCTTTGCTGGGATTAATTCTGAACAGCTGCTTTATGGAATAAAAATGTTCAACCCTAAAAGATGCATTGATGTAAAGTCAAGTACTGCACGTTTAGCAGGTGACATACGAAGAATTCAAAAGGCTAAAGGTAGAAGATTGAAAACGCCAGATGCTATTATTATAGCAACAGCTAGGGAAAATAGCCTTACTCTAGTATCTCGAGATAGTGATATGAACTTCATAGAAAAAGAATATGGAATGACTCTGATTAATTTAAAATAATAATCAATACATCGAACTTGGTTGATCTAATGCGGTTAATTTGTGACGAGGGAAAGTCCCCTACCTGAGGGGGTATCCCCGAAGTGAACAAAAAATATAAGCCCTTCAGTTATTGAAGGGCTAAAATTGCTTTAAGGGTAAATTTGGAGTAAGCCTTATTGCATTATAGGTATCGTTTATTTATTGGCGAGTTTTATCCAATTCAGTGAAGAATTCTTTTACCAGATCATCTCCAATTTGGCTGGAGAATTGCTCGATGACGGGTTTAGTCATCTCTTGCACTTTTTTCAATTCTTCAGGAGATATTTCATTTACTTCCATCCCCGTAGATTTTAAATTCTCAATCGTCTTTTGAGTGCTGGATCTATTTTCCCCACGTGAGAATTGGCCGGCTTCATCAGCAGCCTCTTGCAAGATTTTCTTTTCCTCTTCCGATAGCTGATCCCAAAACTTCTTGCTCGTAAGCAAAATAGCCGGTGCATAAACGTGTTTAGTTAAGCTCAAGTATTTTTGTACTTCGTTAAATCTACTAGTCTCAATAATTTGGACGGGGTTTTCTTGACCGTCAATAGCTTCGCTTTCCAAGGCGGTAAAAACTTCTGAGAAGGACATTGGCGTAGGATTGGCGCCGAATTCTTTAAATGCTTGCAAATGAATCTTATTTTCCATCGTCCGAATCTTCAAGCCTTTAAAATCCTCTGCTTTTGTAATAGGGCGTTTATTGTTGGTTACATTACGGAAGCCGGATTCCCACCAGCCAAGACCAATCCAATCATATTGCGGCAAAAAGTCAAGCATTTTCTGGCCGAATGATCCTTGGAGGAGTGCATCAATTTCTTTTTCATTGCTAAAGGTATAGGGCAAATCGAAGATACCAAATTCTTTTACAGTTCCGACCAAGGGCGCAGGGGACATCATAGCCATTTCTTGCGTACCGTTCCTAACCGCTTCCGACATTTGCTTGTCGCCGCCTAGCGCTGCATCGAAATAAGTTTGAACCTTTATTTTGCCACCGCTCTTTTGGGCGACGATCTCTGCAAACTTGTCCATCCCTTGACCAGCCGGATGGGTTTTTGCAACCGTCGTTGCAAATTTGATCGTACGCTCGTGAATAACGTTTGAAGCAGGAGTCTGAGTTTGTAAAGATGAACTTGATCCACTTGTGTTTTCTGTCCCCCCTGTACTTCCACAGCCAGTTGCGATAAGCAAGCTAGATACGATAAAGCTAACTGCCAGATTCTTGCTCCATTTTTTCATAAATAACCCTCCTCGTTTGTATACGTTTGAAAAACATTTCTATGTAAAATCAGGAATAGATCGGTTTTATACGTTGGGTAACCTCTGCTTGGGAGCATACTAGCACACGCAGGAGCAGCGTAAGGTGAAACCTCCTCGTCAAAAGATTTAATTGTGACGATATCATCACAATTAAATCTACAGAAAATTATACCTGTTGTCAATA
>JBEQAC010000381.1:0-2697 GCA_041640535.1 Bacillaceae bacterium | reverse complement strand
AGCAAGCAATCTGGGATAACAATCACAGATGCAATCGGTCAATCTGTTGCACATACTGCACTAAACCTAGATGTGGCTGCAATTCTAGCATCTACTTCAAGTGGCTATACTGCAAAGATGATTTCGAAATATCGTCCAAAGGCACCAATTGTTGCAGTTACAGCAAATGAATCTACAGCGAGAAAGCTTTCTCTTGTATGGGGTGTTTATTCAAGAGTAGGGAAAATGTGTAAATCTACAGATGAGATGCTGGATGTAGCAGTAGAGCAAGGATTAAACTCTGGAATTATTAATCATGGTGATTTAGTCATAATAACTGCAGGTGTACCAGCAGGTGAAATTGGTACAACGAATTTAATCAAGATTCATGTTGTTGGAGATATTGTTGTAAAAGGTCAAGGGATTGGTCAGAAATCTGCTTTCGGAAAAGTAGTAATTGCTGAATCAGGTGAAGAAGCAAATAACAAGATGAAGGATGGAGCAATCCTTGTTACCCAAGGAACCGATCGTGATATGGTTGGAGCGATGGAAAAAGCTGTAGCCTTAATTACTGAAGAAGGCGGCTTAACTAGCCATGCAGCAGTTGTCGGCTTAAGTCTTGGTATTCCAGTCATCGTTGGTGTTGAAAATGCTACAAAAGTGCTACAGGATGGACAGGATATTACCGTTGATTCCTCACGTGGAATCGTATATCAAGGGCATGCTAGCGTCCTATAATGGAATTGGAGAAGGCGTAAAATCCTTCTCTTTTATTTTAAAAAATGATTGATAATAAGGTCATGTCCTAGAAAATGATGTGGAGGTAAATTCTTTGCGTATATTAATTGCCTTAATTATTATTGTTCCAGCATTAGAAATTGGACTATTAATTTTTTCAGGTAATATGATTGGACCTTGGCCAACCATTCTTTTAATTATTTTAACTGGAGTACTTGGCGCATGGTTAGCGAAAAGACAAGGTCTTGAAACAATCAAAAGGGTACAAGAGCAAATGCAGTATGGACAAATGCCAGGTGATGCCATTATTGATGGTTTATGTATATTAGTGGGAGGAGTTGTCCTTCTTACCCCGGGATTTATTACAGATGCAATCGGTTTTTTATTACTTCTACCTCCTACACGGAATCGTATAAAACCATGGATTGGTCGAATGATAGAGAGAATTATTCGTAAAGGAAATTATACAATAATTCGAAGATAAAGAAAGGTCCATTTGACCTTTCTTTTTTCTACTTATTGATTGATTCTTCTTTCCCAAGAATAAACGTCCAGATATCCTTAAATACCCCCGCACTATGAAGTGTTTTTATGACTACAAGTATAACGGGACCTACTAGAAGCCCCAAAAATCCAATAAGTTTAAAGCCAACAAACAATGCGATTAAGGTTGCAAGGGGGTCTAGACCAATACTTGAGGATAATATCTTTGGTTCCATTAGCTGTCGTTGTACTAGAACAATGATGTATAGTACACCAAGCCCGATGGCAAATTGAATACTTCCACTCAAAGCAGCATAAATAATCCAAGGTACAAATACTAGACCTGTTCCTAAGTAGGGAAGTAAGTCAACAAGACCAATTAATAATGCAATAGTAATGGCATAGTCAACTTTAAGAATTAAAAGTCCAACAAGAACAATCACAGTTGTAATTGAAATTAGGGTAGCTTGTGCTCGAATAAAACCAAATAATGCTTTTTTTAAATCAGCGAAAACAGTCTTTCCACTAGTTCTAGCCTTCACTGGTACGATGTTTCGACCGAAACGTAAGAAACGTTCCCAATCTTTACTAATAAAAAAGGTAGCTAATAATGAAAAAATGATGACTGTGGCAGCGTTAGGAAGCCATCCTAATAAATCGGGTATTTTCAATAAAAAGGTTTGGATGAATTGTCCTACATTGGTCGCAATGGTTTTACCAACATTCTCTATGTTTGTGATAATTGAGTGTTGTTGCCCAGCATCTAGATTATTAAAAAGAGTAGTTACTTGATTATATAAAGGAATAAGCTGTCCGGCTATTATTTGTTCGATGTACTCTATAAGATCCTCAAAATGATGTGGTACTACATTGGCTAAGTAATTTGCTCCAGAAATAATTTCAGCAATTAGTAAGGTTAAAATACCTGCGATGCCCCCAAAAACAATAATTAATGTTACAAAAACAGAGAGTGACCTAGGCATTTTACCTTTATGTTGAAAGAAGGTAACAAGAGGATGAATAAAAAAGGATATTGCAATTGCAATAAGGAATGGATAAGTAACTTTTGTAATATAAAAAGCAGCGAGTAATCCGACGATGATACTAATAATCACGATTAAAAAGCGTATAATACTATATAGATGAGCTATTTTCAAAATATCCCCTCCAGGACAACTATTTATCCATATTTTACATGTATGACTAGTCAATGGAAAGTATTACTGATGGGAAAAATAGAAGTTCTTGTTAGATAAAAAGTTTGGATTATGTTACGATATTAAAGGCGGATGAGTTAGGAAGGATGGAAACAGTTGCCCAGCCAGTCAACATTATTTTTATTTATTTTACTAATTGTTGGTTTTTTTGGAAAAAATCAATCCTTAATGGTAGCTGTAGGTGTATTATTAGCCATTAAATGGCTTGGTTTAGCTTCCAGTTTATTTCCTTATATACAAACAAAAGGAATTCATTGGGGTGTAACCATTATTACAATTG
>JBEQAC010000380.1:0-2703 GCA_041640535.1 Bacillaceae bacterium | reverse complement strand
GGAGCGACGGACATAATATCCCTGATTTATTAAGTGCGATATTACTGTTTTTCCCATTAGACCAGTATGTTGAGCAACCAATAGCGTTAATGGATATAGTGCCAGGAGATGATGTAAATCCAATCATATGGAATCAATATCAACAAATAGTTGATGAAGCAAACGTTCAAGAAGTGAGTATGAATAAGATGGAGCGATTTGAATTCTATGAACGTGCTAAATCAGCATATGCCATTGTAGCCACTGGGGAAAAGGCTTTATATGCAAATATGATCTTAAAAAAGGGTGTACTCTAATAAACACTTTAGCCAAGAAGCCAAGCCGTAATTTTCAAAGGATTATTAAAGATGTTTTAATCTTAGGATTTGAAGAGAAGCCTGAATGGAAGCGTACAGATGAGGCTTTGGTGATCAATACAGAACATGTAAGTAGTGATAAACCGGTCGTGTTTAAAATAAAGGTGGATTAACAAAACACTTTAGAAAACAAAAAATCCCCCGAAAACTATTTCGGGGGATAAATTTATCCAACAATTCCAATTTTATTTAGGAAAATAACTAAAATTGCAATAGGCGCTAAAAGACGAATGCTCCAAATCCAAATATGGCCGATGGCTGTATGACCAAGATCTGATTCTTTAAGAGCTTCCGCTTTATTCCAGCCCCAGCCCATGAATAACGCGATAATTAGTCCACCAAGTGGTAATAAGATATTTCCAGAAAGTTCATCCATTGCTGTTAGGAAGTCTCTACCCAAAATATTAATTGGAACAGCGCCTTGTGCAAGGGAAGATGGAACACCTAAAATGAAGATGATTGTCCCAATAATAAGAACCGCTTTTTGACGAGCCCAATTGAATTTTCTCATAAAGTAAGCAACTGCTACCTCTAAAAGAGAAACGGCAGATGATAAAGCAGCAGCAAATAGTAAGAAGAAGAATGCGCCACCTACAATTCCACCAAGAGCCATTTGATTAAAGACATTAGGTAATGTCATGAATACTAGTCCTGCCCCACCTGCAGGGTCTAGACCAAATGCAAAAACCGCTGGGAAAATCAATAAACCTGCAACAATCGCGATAAACGTATCTAAAAATCCAACACTTAAAGCAGCCGTAGGTAATTTACTTTCTTTGTTTAAGTAACTACCATATGTGATTAAGGCTCCCATCCCTAAGCTAAGAGAGAAAAACGCTTGTCCTAATGCAGCAATATAAAGGTGCGGATCTGCAAGTTTACTCCAGTCAGGACTAAATAAGAAAGTTAAACCTTCTTTTGCTCCGCCTAAAGTTAAACTATAAATTGCAAGAACAATTAAAAGTATTCCTAATAAAGGCATTAAGATTTTATTTGATGCTTCAATTCCCTTTTTTACACCAACGTAAACGATACCAATTGTTAAAGCCATAAAAATAAACTGCCAAATCACTGGTTCGAATGTTTCACCAATGAAGCTTACGAAGTAGCCAGTAAAATCGTTGTCCGGCACATTAACCAAAGCACCTGTAAGGTAACCGAAGAAATACTTCATCACCCAACCAGCAACAACACCATAGAACGATAAAATAATAAATGCTGACGCAACACCCATAAAGCCAGCAATAATCCATGGCTTACCCGGTGCTAGTTTTTCAAATGCTCCAACCGCATCACTTTGAGATTTACGACCAATCGTAAACTCTGCCATCACAACAGGAATCCCAATAAAAAGAATGATAAAAAGATAAACAAGTAAAAATGCGCCCCCGCCATTTTCTCCAGCTGTTGTCGAAAATCTCCAGACATTTCCAAGACCGACAGCTGAACCTAAACAGGCAAGAATAAAACCGATGCGTGATCCCCATTGCTCACGTTTTATCTCAACTTGACTCATATCAATTTCCTCCACAAATATTAATTCGACATAATACGACTCATCTCGACTTTATTAATATAGATTGTTACTAATATTCTGTCAATAACTATTTTCATAAAATATCAATTAAATGAACAAATGAAGGAATAGCAGTACATGTAACGAAATTAGTATGTAACAAAACTAGTTAATTTAAATATAAATAAGGAGTATTTTTTGCAGTTAGCAATTAATCATCAAACTTAAGATGAGGTGCGTTTGAAATGATCTTAAAAGAGAGCAAGATGGGTATTAAAGCAAAAATGACTATCCAGTTTTCCACTTTATTTCTATTAGGTCTACTTATTATTGGATTGTTCCTGTATCAGGGGATGGCAAATGTACTTCAAAATGTTGCTATTAATTATATTCAGGAAACGTTAAAGCAGACAAACAACAAATTAGAGCAAATGTTGAACGAGGTAGTGAATCACTCCTCCCAAGCAATCGGAAATTTCCAAATGCAACTTCTTCTAAATGAGGCTACTTTAAATCCTAATATGAGTTTAAATAATCGACAACAAATTAATCAAATCCTCAATAATGGAATAGGTAAACATACGTATATTGATTCTATCTTTCTACATTCTCAAGATTTCGGATTCTACGGATTTTCTAATGGTTCTTTCTCTTTGAAGGAAATACAAGAGTACGTTGAAAATCAAGGTGAACTGCCTGAACCATCTCCTAACAATATGTCCTGGATGACAATAAACTATAAAGGTGTTCCATATTTAATTGCCATTCGCGAAATCCCTAATTTTCTTAATCCAAAACCTTTAGGATATTATTATGCTGTTATAAATGGAA
>JBEQAC010000379.1:0-2718 GCA_041640535.1 Bacillaceae bacterium | reverse complement strand
ATTATTTAGTTAATATGAGAGGAAAGGAAGATACTTGTGTAAATAATCGACTTCTATCAAAAGATAAATAATCATGATAAGGAGAAGCGATTATAGTTGAGAATGAAACTTAGGAACATCTTTATAAAAGTTACTCTTTTAACCGTTATAGAAACTCAGTTCCTTTCAGTTGTGAACATGGAGAAGAAAAATCCACCTCGATTTCATAACAGTGTTGTAACATCGCTACAAAGTTTGAGTTCTAGTAAAGCTTAAAAAAATAGTAAAAATAGGTGAGGCAAATGTTCAAATTTTTGAGAAGGATAAAATTTATTTTCCAATTCGGGAGATTTTTCCCCTTTTTAAAGGATTTCTATCAATCAAGGGAAGTACCGGCTCATCATAAAGTTCTAGGGGCTTTAATGATTTTAACCTATGCATTTTTCCCCTTTGATTTGATTCCTGATTACCTAGCCTTCTTTGGAATTGTAGATGATGTGGTCATTGCCACATTTATATTAGAAAGGCTTGTGAAAATAGCACCTCAATCTTTAAAAGACAAACATAAGATCAAAAATTTATAAATTAACGATAGATTTTAGGAGGAATTTGTTTAGTGGAACTTTCTATTTTAATGGAGTATGGTTGGGTATTATTACTTTTAATTGCAATCGAAGGTCTTTTGGCTGCAGATAATGCGCTTGTTTTAGCGATTATGGTTAAGCATCTTCCAGAAGAAGAAAGAAAGAAAGCTTTGTTCTATGGGTTGGCAGGTGCATTCGTTTTTCGTTTTGGTTCACTTTTTGCGATCTCGTTCCTAGTGGATGTTTGGCAGGTTCAAGCGATTGGGGCCCTTTATCTCTTGTTTATTGCAGCGAATCATATCTTTAGAAAGCTTGTTGTTAATAAGGCAAAACAGAATGGGGAAGAAAAGAAGGAACAAAAAAAATCAGGATTTTGGGGAACCGTATTTAAGGTAGAGTTAGCAGATATTGCGTTTGCAGTTGACTCCATTCTTGCAGCTGTAGCATTAGCGGTTACCCTACCAAATACAAATCTTCCAAAAATCGGGGGATTAGATGGCGGTAAGTTTCTTGTGATCTTTGCAGGTGGTTTGATTGGTTTAGTTATCATGCGATTTGCCGCAAACTTCTTTGTAAAACTACTCCAAACAAGACCTGGTTTGGAAATTGCAGCGTTTTTGATTGTAGGTTGGGTAGGTGTAAAGCTATCTGTTTATACACTATCACATCCTGAATTAGCGATTTTACCTGAAGGCTTCGCGAAATTGCCAGAGTGGAAAATAACGTTTTATGTGGTTCTTCTTCTAATTGCTTTAGGTGGATGGTTTTTATCAAAGGAAAAACAAGCGCAGTCACCTGCAAATGAAGTAAAAAGTAACGTGTAGAGTATTAAAGCAATCTTATTACAAAAACTAAACTTATTGATTATATTTTGGAGGTAGTTCTACTTGGGAATAGAATTATTAGTACTTGGTGTACTGATTATTTTAAACGCATTTTTTGCAGCTTCAGAAATTGCATTAATTTCACTAAATGATAACAAGGTTAAAATGATGGCTGATCGAGGAGATAAAAAAGCGATCATGCTTTTCAATCTTTTATCCGAGCCAAGTCGTTTCTTAGCCACCATCCAAATTGGTATTACACTCGCTGGGTTTTTGGCGAGTGCTTTTGCTGCAGGTAGCTTTGCAGGAAGGTTAGCTAGCACTTTATTAGAGATGGGTGTCCCAATCCCACAAAGACTTCTTGAATCGATTTCCGTTGTTGTTATTACTTTAATTTTATCTTATTTTACCTTGGTATTAGGTGAGCTTGTTCCTAAAAGACTGGCTCTACAAAAAGCAGAAGAAATCTCGATGTTTGCTGTCGTACCTCTTACCTTTTTATCAAAGGTATCAGCACCGTTTGTTAAATTATTAACGTGGTCAACGAATATCATTGTCCGACTATTCGGTGTCGATCCATATGCTGATGATGAAAATGTAACCGAGGAAGAAATTCGGATGATGGTTGATGTCGGAAAAGAAAAAGGAACCATTCAAGAAACAGAAAAGGTCATGATTAATAATATCTTTGAATTTGATACCAAAACAGTCTCAGATATCATGACACATCGTACGAATATTGTAGCTATCCCAATAACGTCTAGTTTAAAGGATACCATAGAAGTAGTGAATGTTGAACAGTATACGAGATTTCCGGTATATGAAGAGAATATAGATAATATTATTGGAATCCTGCATGTGAAAGATTTAATCCAATTTGTTGAGAACTGTGATGAAAAGCTTTTTAACTTAAAGGCATTAATTCGCGAACCGTATTTCGTCTTGGAGTCTAAGAAAATCGATCATTTATTTAAAGAGATGCAAAAAAATAATGTACACCTTGCCATCGCTGTTGACGAATATGGAGGAACAGATGGTATCGTAACAATTGAGGATGTCATAGAAGAAATTGTAGGAAATATTTTTGATGAGTATGATGAGCCAGAATTTGATGAAGAGCACATTCACATGATTGATTCAAACACCTATGTGATGCCAGGAACAACAAATCTGTATGAGGTTGAAGATATTTTGAAAATTGAATTGCCAACCGAAGAGTATGACACATTAAGTGGATTTGTCATTGGCGAGCTTGGCTATATTCCAAATAAGGATGAGAAGCCAACTGTAGAATATAAGAACATCGTTTTCTATGTTGAAGAAATGGACGA
>JBEQAC010000378.1:0-2720 GCA_041640535.1 Bacillaceae bacterium | reverse complement strand
GATTGCATTGGGCACAACAACACAAGTAAATCCTGGAAGTATAACTTCATCGCCTGAACTCACACCAATGGCTTTTAAGATGGCATACAAAGCCACACGACCTCTGAAAAAAGTAAAAACTCTATCTTTATTGCTTTTACCAGAAATCATCTCACTTCCCATACATAAACCCGAGACGCTACACCTTTGTGAACCTCTATCTTTGAGTATAGAACCCCCCATTTTCTCATAAAACTTACAGGCTGAAGTAAGATTCTTTGGTTTATTGGTTTAATTTTACCAAAATAGTAAATACTCTTCATTATGAAATCAGTTTTTTTATTTTGTTTATATACTCGTCAATATCTTCTTTTTTTATGAATCTGTATCCTTTGTTTAGAAAATCTTTAACTTGCTTCCTTGTTGGATGTTTGTAATATGTTCTTTGAGAAAAGTTTTGTAGATAAGCTGTTTCCTCAGTTATTTCTCCATCATAATATTTAATTAACAACGGAGAGACAAGTTCTGTCTGTTTCAGTAACAGCTGAGCTACACTTTTAATATTTTCAATACTAATTTTAATTTGATCGATAATTGGACCTGCATCCAATGTAGGTTCCATGACGTGTAAAGTGCATCCAGATTCCTTTTCTTCATTAAATAAACACCAAAAGTAAGGGGAAAGTCCCGCATATTTTGGCAGCAGGGAATAATGAACATTTATAGCTATTCTTTTTGGTACTTTAAGCACTTCTTCATTGAATTTATGGGTAGCACTAAAAGAAAGAATAATGTCTGGATTTAATTGCTTTAGGAGTTCAATATTTTTATTCAAATTAGCAGTATAAAAAATAGGTATGTTAATGTTATAGTAATTTAAGAACTGAACAAGGTTAGAAGGTAATCCCAATAATCTTATTCTTAATGGCAAGATTTTATTCAACCACAGTTTGAAATAGAAGTAATTTAAACCACTTTTTTTTATGATATGAAGTGAACCATAAATATTTCCTTTTGAAGAAGGAAGTTTAGTAGTTATAAAAATTGCTACTATTCTTGTATAATATTTTTTGATCCAACTAGCGAGAGAAAGCATAGAAGGTAAATTACCATTAGTCACTAGAATTGTTTTGTTCCCAACTTGCATTAGATTCCTATTCATTGATTTTTAATTATAAACTAAAATTTACCAATATCCGTTGTGCCAGAAATAAACCCAATAACTTTATCGCCATCTTTTGCTACAATACAAAAGGCATGATTCGAAGACACAACAGATTCATATAAAAGTCCCAAAAAATCTTTACCCAAGCTACTTAAAAAGCCCGTTTTTATATACTCGGCGTGAAGTCTAGCTATATCTTTACACTCTCCTTTATCTGAAGGTTTTATTTTGATCACTGTTGTTTTTCTAGTATATCACTTAAAACCGTTTCTAAACGGTCTGCAAGTTTTCGTATATCGTGATATTTTTCCACATACTCTCGACCGCGATTCCCCATAGCTTTGCGTTCTTCTGGGGGCATTTGATATAACTTAATAATGGCTTCGGCTAATGCTTCAGGATCACCTGGTGGAACTGTAAGTCCACACTGAGCTTCTTGGACGGGGTTATCCAAGAATTGCACCGGGAAAATTATTGGCTTGCCTATACCCATATAATCAAATAGTTTGTTAGAAGCAACTCCATATTTGAAAACTTGACCTCTTTCCAAGTTAGGAACAAAAACATCAGCTTCTTTAAAAACGTTTGGCACCTTATCTTTAGGAACTGGGTCACGAAATTCTACATTTTTCAAATTTAACCTTTCTGCTAAATCAATCAGATTGGGTTTCTCAGGACCATCACCAACTAGAATAAAACGGACTTTTTGATAACCACTATCTTGAACGATTTTGGCAGCTTGAATAAGTGTCTCCAAACCGTTTGCTAAGCCGTGTGCTCCAACATACATTACATTAAAGTCATTGTTACTTCTTTCTGGATAGACATTATTATTATTAAATCGTGAAAGGTCTACACCGTTTGGAATCCATACCACCTTTTCACGAGGGATACCACAATTAGTAATGTATTCATGAGCATTAGACAACGGTGTTATAATCTTTTCTGCCCGATTATATAGAAATTTTTCAAGTATTTGCAAAGCTTTTGTAATAGGATGTTGTGGACTTAATTTGCCCATGTCAATAAAAGTTTGAGGCCACAAATCCCGCACTTCCATAACAAAAGGCACCTTGTAATACTTTGATAACCAATAAGCTGCAAGAACTGCTAACAGATGAACCGAAGAACCGATAATAATATCAGGTTTTTTAATTTCAGAAGAAAGTTTAGGCAACTTCCTACCTAACCACCATGCCCTAAACATATAAACTACCATATTGCGTACCCTTCGCCAATCGTTACGCCAATACGGAGGTGTCCTAAGCCAGACGAACTTCACACCATCCACATCCTCAATCTTCCAATTTTCCCCAGGTTGTAAGCGTGTTTCCCGATGTAAAGTGTAATGAAAACTCGTAGCAAAGATGACTATATGATGCCCTCGCTTTACCAACTCTTTACTGAGATCATAGTGCCTCGTCCCGCCAGGAAGGTCCGGCGTAATGGCGTAATGGTTGAAGATCCAGATGTTCATGGCACACTCCTATGAGTTTTATCCTTCCTTCATGAAATTTACCAACTTTTCAACATTCAACTGCAAGTTAAATTCCTGATTAATGCGCTCCTTTGCATT
>JBEQAC010000377.1:0-2734 GCA_041640535.1 Bacillaceae bacterium | reverse complement strand
TATATTGCTTAATCGTCTGGTTGTTATTATAACTGATAAATAGGGAAAAACTAATCATAATTAAAAATAGGATAATGAAAAAGAAGATGAATTTCGTTCTGATAGAAATTGATCGTTTATTCAGCCATGTCATGTTCAACATCTTCTTTCTTTATAATTGTAATTGGGGTATAAATATTTTTTTCAATTTCTTTTCCTTGAATAAGATCCATCAATAAATATACGCCCGTATAGCCCATTTGGTATGGTTCCTGTTTGAGAACAGTATGAATTTCCCCGGTTTTTAATAAATCTACTGTTTCTTCAAGGACATCAAATGCATAGACGTTGACATTTGAGGAAGGTTTTGCTTTTTTTATCCCCTCGGCAATGCCAAAGCTGTCTAATGCACTCGTACCAAACATAATAGAAATATCAGGGTAATTCTTTAACATTTGATATGTTTTTTCAGCTCCTTGAATTCTACTCAAACCTGAATTTTCAACCGCTACTATTTCTATTCGTTCATCCGTTTGAATCGCATCAAGAAATCCTTGTACTCGTTCTTTCAGATTAATATTAATTAGATTTCCGTTAACAATTCCAATTTTAGTTTTTCCAGAAGTTTCATTGAGTACTGTTAAGCCTAATTCATAACCTGCCTGATAATTGTCTGTTCCAACATAAGTTAGAGTATCATTATTTTCTAGATTAGAATCTACAAGAATGACAGGAATCCCATGTTCTCTAGCTTTATTTATAGCTGGCGCAAATTCCTGAGTCAGTCCTTGTGTTAAAATCCCATCGACCTTCGCTGCAATTGCCATTTCTATTAGCTTTATGTGATCATCAATATTCGTTTGTTTTGTTCCCCAGTATTCAATGATAGCACCATTATTATTAGCAGCTGCATGTGCCCCCGCATAGAGTTCCTGCAAATAGGGGTTTTCTAATTCTTGTATAATCAAAACAAAATGTTTGTCAATCTGTTCCATAACATGATTGTTATTCATGTTTGTTTTTATGTGTAGTGTCTCCTTAAAAAAATGATAGGTGAGAATTAGGGAGATAAAAAGCACAGTGATAAATACTCCTAGAATAAAATAATTTTGCTTCATTAGATGTCCCACCTTTCTTAATTTTTCTATTAAATGTTAAATTGTCCGTATTATTATACTATAGAAAAAATGTTTACTAAACACTATTAAATTAATGGGGAAAAATGGTGAATTCACAGTAAATTATTATACTTTTTTATATTTAAAAGGCTCTTTTCGTAAAATTTGTTGCTATTTAACTAAGGTATGTTGATTTGCACTCCAGGTATGTGCTTTCCGCGGGGCAGGTGATGAGCCTCCTCGGTGCCTGCGGGGTCTCATCCTTCCTGCAGATCCCGCAGGAGTCACACACCTTCCGTTCCAATCAAGTGAGCCCCATCTAATTCATTTAAAAACAACAATCTTTTAGAAAACAGCCATTTTAAAAAACATTTTCACTCTTTTTATAATGGATAGAAGATAAAAAATAGAGAAGTATAAAAATATTACCAATATAGATGAGTGAGAATCGATGACAACTAAAAGTAAAAATAATTCGAACGGAATACGTTACAAAAAAGGGGTTGTTACTCCAACGAACACCAATATTGCACAGTTTCGAAATCCAAATGTGGTCATGTGGTGGTCAGCAGCAATTCCTGGATATGGACATGTCATGCTATGTAAGTATGTAAAAGGATTTCTACTTATCCTTTGGGAGTTTACGGTCAATGTGAATTCAAAGTTAAATACTGCGATCATGTACACATTTATAGGAAGATTTGACGAAGCCGTACAAGTGTTAAATAAACAATGGATTCTATTGTATGTACCTGTCTACTTATATAGTATTTGGGACAGTAGAAGAGTCTCGATTGACTTAAATAAATATGCAGTTTTAGCAGATATGTCATGGTCAAGTTCGGATATCAATCCGATTGCATTTTCTGCTCTAGAGAATAATTATTTAGACAAGAGAAAACCAGGGTATGCAGTCTTTTGGTCTCTTATTACACCAGGTCTCGGTCATCTATACGTAAATCGACTTCCATCCGGTTTTTATATTCTTATTTGGTTTATGATTGCCTTATATTTTTCAAATCTGCTCCAGTCCATTCACTTTACATTTTTAGGGGATTTTTCAAGAGCTGTGGAAGTTGTTAATCCACAATGGTTAATCTTTTTACCGTCGATGTATTGTTTTGCACCCTATGATGCATATGTCCACTGTGATAGCTATAACAAATTAATGGCAAAGCAACAAAGTGCATTTCTTATGAAGGAATACCAAAATCTAGACTATAAACAAAAAACTCCATTACTCTCAGAAAGAGTGGGTGACATGAACGTTGTTGCGTCTTTTGATCATACAGTCTATTTAGAGATGGCAATAAAAGAAATAGAGCGACACGGGATTAATAAAAAGAATATTTTTGCTGTGCCACTAACAGAAAAAAAGAAACCGAAAAAAAATAGTGAAATTATTCGCGGTTCTGGTTTTTCTCTTATGGATGTCAGCTTTGCCTTTGGTACGGTTTTTTCATTATTTGGGGTTATTTATGGTTTTGTACTCCCAGGAGGACCTGTTATCTGGGGGTTGGTTGGACTTTTTAGTGGATGGGGAATTGGTTTTTTAATCGATTTACTTCTTCGCAAAAAGCAATTTAAACTGAAAAAGAGAAAAGGGGAAGCGGGAGAAGTCATCCTTATGATTCATT
>JBEQAC010000376.1:0-2775 GCA_041640535.1 Bacillaceae bacterium | reverse complement strand
AGTTGGCCGCCGAGATTACTGCTGATAAAACCAATCGATATGACAAAGTCACTGCCGTTGAACGATATTTCAAAGATCATTCGTTTGTTTATGATACTCAAAATGTAGCTGTACCTGGAAAAAATGATGATTATGTCGATCAATTTTTATTTGAAACGAAAAGCGGGTACTGTGATAATTTTTCAACCTCAATGATTGTCTTATTAAGGTCCCTTGATATTCCTGCACGCTGGGTTAAAGGCTATACAGAAGGGACATACCAAGAAACATTAGATTATAACCGGCGTATATTTGAAATTACCAATAATAATGCTCATTCATGGGTAGAAGTTTACTTTCCAGGTCATGGCTGGATTTCCTTTGAGCCGACTAAAGGATTTAGCAACTTGTCTAGTTTTGTGTATAATACATCTGCAACTGTAAACAACCAAAATAATCAGGAAACTGAGACGCCGGCACCAGCTCAAGAACCTTTAGAAGACAGTTTACCTGAGTTCGATCAAGGAGCTACAGGTACGACGACGACAACACCTGATTTGTTTAAGAATTTTTCGGTTTCATTTAAAGATGTGTTCTTTATCCTTCTCTCTCTTGTCCTCGTTGTTTACGTGTTCGTGAAAACGAGATTAAAATGGTTTCCGATTGCCGCGATTTTATTATATAAATACCGGAGAGATGGAATTGTTTATTTTAAGGCCTATCAGTCACTTCTGAAACAGCTGGAGAGAACCGGTTTGAAGCGTCAGGAAGGCCAAACGTTAAGAGAATATGCCGTTTATGTTGATCGATTTTATCATTCAAATGATATGCAAGCATTAACGAGGAGTTATGAAAGAGCGCTATATCGAAAAGATAATGCCGAAACAGAATGGGCGAAATCGGTCGAATTGTGGGAAAATTTAATCAAAAAAGTATCATCTTGACCGAATAGCGCATCAGATATAGAATTAACTCAAATTAAGAAAAGAATTCCTTCGTATAAATTCGACAATATGGGTCGAGAGTTTCTACCAGATCACCGTAAAAGATCTGACTATGAAGGCAGCTTTCTATTTGAGTACGTGAACTAGAATTCTGCCTTTTTATGGGGGATTCTAGTTTTTTTTATTCTTAAATGGTTTTTCTTCATTACGGGAATGACTAACATTATAAGGATAATGATATTATTTTTTATGAGGTGATGGAATGCAAGGGTTTAATGAAATGATCGTTGTTTTAGATTTTGGAAGTCAGTACAATCAGCTAATTACTAGAAGAATACGTGAATTCGGGGTATATAGTGAATTACATCCTCATACAATTACAGCAGAAGAAATTAAGAAAATGAATCCCAAGGGAGTTATTTTTTCTGGTGGACCAAATAGTGTGTATGGTGAGAACGCCTTTACATGCGATGAAGCAATATTTGATCTAGGGATTCCTGTATTAGGTATTTGCTATGGAATGCAATTAATGACAAAGCATTTTGCAGGAAAAGTGGATAAAGCAAACCATCGCGAATATGGAAAAGCAACTTTAACGGTTGAGAATGAATCTAAACTTTATTCAACCCTACCTAAAGAACAAATCGTTTGGATGAGCCACGGTGACTTAGTTGTTGAGACTCCTGAAGGTTTCCAAGTGGATGCGACAAGTCCTTCATGTCCAATTGCTGCAATGAGTAATGAAGCAAAACAAATGTACGGAGTTCAGTTCCATCCAGAAGTTCGCCATTCAGAATTTGGAAATGACTTGTTAAAGAACTTTGTGTTTGAAATTTGTAACTGTAAAGAAGAATGGTCAATGGAAAACTTCATTGAAGTTGAAATGGAGAAAATAAGACAACTGGTAGGAGATAAGAAAGTCTTATGTGCACTAAGTGGCGGTGTCGACTCTTCCGTTGTAGCGGTTCTTATTCATAAAGCGATTGGTGACCAGTTAACGTGTATTTTTGTCGACCACGGCTTATTGCGTAAAGGTGAAGCTGAAAGTGTGATGAAAACTTTCACGGAAGGCTTTAACATGAATGTGATTAAAGTGGACGCAAAAGAACGTTTTATGTCCAAGCTTAAGGGCGTAAGTGACCCAGAACAAAAGCGCAAAATTATCGGAAATGAGTTTATTTATGTATTTGATGATGAGTCATCCAAGCTTGAAGGAATCGACTTCCTTGCACAAGGAACGCTTTATACAGACATTATTGAAAGTGGTACAGCAACCGCACAAACAATTAAATCACACCATAATGTTGGTGGGCTTCCTGAGGATATGAAGTTCCAGTTAATTGAGCCTTTAAATACGTTATTTAAAGATGAAGTTCGTGCTCTTGGAACAGAGCTTGGGATAGCAGATGAAATTGTTTGGCGTCAACCATTCCCAGGTCCAGGTTTAGGAATTCGCGTTCTTGGAGAAGTAACCGAAGAAAAGCTTGAAATTGTGAGAGAATCAGATGCAATTTTACGTGAAGAAATTAAAAAAGCGGGCCTAGATCGCGAAATTTGGCAGTATTTTACGGTTCTACCTGACATCAGAAGTGTAGGTGTCATGGGTGATGCAAGAACGTATGATTATACAATCGGTATTCGAGCTGTTACCTCAATTGATGGAATGACTTCGGATTGGGCACGAATTCCATGGGAAGTTCTAGAGTTAATTTCAACACGTATTGTAAATGAAGTAAATCACATTAACCGCGTAGTGTACGACATTACAAGTAAGCCACCAGCGACAATTGAATGGGAATAAAATAATAAAAACGAACGAAAACGAATATTTTTGATAAAATGTTCGTTTTTT
>JBEQAC010000375.1:0-2827 GCA_041640535.1 Bacillaceae bacterium | reverse complement strand
TGCCTCCGGCTTCCTTCAGATTCCACCTCACGGGGGACACCCTTGCCATTGGCTAACAGTTCCTACTGCCAAGCCTGTAGTGGACTTTCACCACCAAGTTATAGCCCATGCCGGGCGCACACAAAAAGAGCATTAATCCTGCTTGGATCAACGCTCTTATTAGTGCTATCTTAAAACAAAAATTCAAATAGGAATGTTTTAAAGTAAATTTTGAGACATCTGTCCCATAAGGTTACTTATTTTTCTTCTCCTCAGCTTTTAATGCTACTTTTTCAAGACCATTTGTAGCAAATTCAACATCTGTTTTTGGTAAGGCATTATTATACTTTTTTTGCTTATTCCTATTTTTAGACATATTTTCACCACCATTTTAGTTATAAAATACATGATGCCAACTTTATATTTTTTCTTATTTATGGCATCGGCTTTATTAGTTTGCTTTCTTTTCTTGAGGCTATGCTAAGCACGAGCTAATTAAGGCTTCATACTTCACTGAAAATAAGTTATAAAAGAATATATAGCTTTATAACAAACCAACCAACTTAAGACCATGTACGATCCCATCATCTTCAACAGATTTTGTTACATATTTAGCGACTTCTTTCACCTTCTCTTCTCCATTCCCCATTGCCACACTATTTTTAACAGACATGAGCATTTCTATATCATTCAGTCCATCTCCAAAGGCATATTGATTTTCTTGATGGATCCCGAGTTTTTCCACTATTTTTTCAATTCCTTTAGCCTTTGATCCACCCTTCGGTAGAATATCGACTGAAACAGGATGCCATCTTATAAAATCAAAGTCTTGAAAATCTCTTTCGTATTGTTTTTCTTCCCCTTCTGGACAAAATAGGAGAGTTTGATATAATTCACGGCCTATGTAATAATGTGGATCATGGGTTGGAAAGTGACTGATCTTTAATGTTTCAATACTTTCCTTTATATAGCTATGTTCCGGAACATTCGCTCTCATATCTTCATGGTCCATAAAAACGACAGGTTGTTCGTTGGAAAGAGCTACTTTTGTTAATTTCTCAAGGGAAGTGATTTTTAAAGGATTTGTGTATAGCACTTCTCCATTTAACACAACATATTGCCCGTTATAGCTCACATACGTATCAATATCTAATTCCTCTCGCAAATCTTCAAACATAAAAGGAGCTCTACCTGTAGCAATGGCCACAACATGTCCATCTTCCTTTAGTTTAAAAATTGCTTTTTTAGTTGAAAGGGGTAATTTTTTATCATGATTAAGTAAGGTTCCATCTATATCAAAAAAAATAATGCTTTGTTTTGTCATTATTAATCCCACATCCTTAAATTATTTGTTATATGATTATTTTCTTTTCTACTTGAGAGACATACATTATACCACTCCCTTTAACTAGTATTTATTATTAGTTTAAATTATGAAAAGCGTTTCATGTCAAATGAAAATTCAACTTTATATATCTTACTTGAAGTATCCGAATAATAAGAAATATATTCCACATAATATGAAAAACTCAAAAAAGGAGTGGTTTTTTGGTTCCAACTCTTATTAGAATAGGTTTATTAATAATGGCATCGTCTTCGGCTTTTATGCTTCACATATAAAAAATGAAATATCTTGATACTCATTTCCCTTCCACTCCTTATTCCCGCTATGCTTAGCTGTTTTAAATTACCATTTCTTAGTTAAACTCTTAGCTAGTGAAATAGTATTGACAAATTAAAATAACTATTGATATTGTTTTATATTTAAGAAGGGTTTACATTCCAAAGAGTTGGAGGTGTTCTTTTGAATGTTCTATTTAACAAATTTAAAAAAATTGAGAACAATCAAATTTACTTATACACCATAATTATAATTTGTTTTATAGTCTCTGTTTTTTTTGTTTATCATAATCACTCATTCTATGAACGACCAATAGCAAAAGTAATCGAGACAAATCTGGTAGATACAATCGAGATTATAGATATACATAATAATGAGGATATCCTATATACACAGCATATAATAGCTGAATTAAAAAATGGGAAAAAAAAAGGAATGCTCATTCATTTAACAAATGAGTATTCATCTTCTGGAGCCTATGATCAAGAATATCATGTTGGAAATGAATTATTTGTATTCATTGATAAGAATAAAGATGAAAATACTGATTTAACTGGCACTATAACAGATGTAAAACGTGATAAATACGTTTTATTAATATCATGGATTTTTATCTTTACATTACTTATCGTCGGTAAAAAGCAAGGACTATTTTCTATTATCAGTTTGGTCGTTAATGCGGTGTTGCTATCCTATGCATTAGATGTTTACTTGAATACATCAGGGATGAGTTTGTTATTCATATGTGGAGTGAGTGTCATTTTATTTACTGTCATTTCATTGTTACTTGCTAATGGTCTTAATGAAAAAACATATGCAGCAATTGTTGCAACCCTATTAGGTACTTTTATATCCCTTTTCATTACCTATTTTGTTATGTGGATCACTTCTGAAAATGGCCTTCGATACGAAGAAATGCAATTTCTAACTCGTCCTCCACAAGTGGTGTTTATGGCAGGAGTATTAATCGGCTCTTTAGGGGCTGTAATGGACGTTGCTATTACCATGTCATCGTCAATCTTTGGGTTGTATGAAAAGAATAACAAGATTCCAGTAAAAGCACTTAAAACTTCAGGAATGGATATTGGAAAGGATATTATGGGAACCATGACAAATATTTTATTTTTTGCTTATATAAGTGGTTCGATTCCAGTGCTTATTTTGTATATAAAAAATGGTTCTTTATTTTCGTTTACCTTTTCCATAAACCTTTCACTGGAATTGGCT
>JBEQAC010000374.1:0-2837 GCA_041640535.1 Bacillaceae bacterium | reverse complement strand
GTTTTTCCCAAGCTTCCATTGCTTTTGGTTGTACAGTATCGTACGCTTCCTCACGAGTTAATCCTGAATCAATTAATGCTAATAACACACGTTGAGAATAGATAAGGCCAAGTGTACGATCCATATTACGCTTCATATTCTCAGGGAACACGGTTAAGTTTTTAATAATATTACCAAAGCGATTTAACATATAATTCAAGGCAATCGTTGCATCAGGTAAAATAATACGCTCTGCAGAAGAATGAGAGATATCACGCTCATGCCATAGAGGTACATTTTCATAAGCAGTTAGCATATATCCACGAATCACACGAGCAAGTCCAGTCATGTTTTCTGATCCAATTGGATTGCGTTTATGTGGCATAGCTGATGATCCTTTTTGGCCTTTTGCAAAAAATTCTTCCACTTCTCTTGTTTCACTCTTTTGAAGTCCGCGAACTTCGACTGCGAATTTCTCGATTGAAGTTGCAACAAGAGCTAGAGTTGCCATATATTCTGCATGACGATCACGTTGTAATGTTTGGGTTGAAATTGGTGCTGGCTTCGTGCCAAGCTTTTCACATACATACTTTTCTACAAACGGATCGATATTTGCAAAGGTTCCAACTGCACCTGAAATTTTTCCATATTGAACGCCATCAGCTGCATGATTAAATCGTTCTAAATTACGCTTCATTTCCTCATACCATAATGCAAGCTTTAGACCAAATGTTGTCGGTTCAGCGTGAACACCATGTGTACGTCCCATCATCACGGTGTGTTTATGCTCACGTGCTTTGTTTGCTAAAATCTCAATAAAGTTTTCGATATCTTTTCGAAGGATATCATTCGCCTGCTTTAATAAGTAAGATAGAGCCGTATCTACGACATCTGTTGAAGTTAAGCCATAATGTACCCATTTTCTTTCCTCACCAAGCGTTTCTGATACCGCACGAGTGAATGCTACCACATCATGTCTTGTTTCTTCTTCAATTTCGTGAATACGACTGATATTAAAAGAAGCATTTTTTCTAATTAGTGCTACATCCTCTTTAGGGATTTCACCAAGCTCTGCCCAAGCCTCACATGCTAAAATCTCTACCTCTAACCATGCATTAAAGCGATTTTCATCCGTCCAAATAGCGCCCATTTCTGGTCTTGTGTAACGTTCAATCATGTTTTATATCCTCCGATTCGTATGGTTATATTTGTAAGAAAATCTTACAATCGATATCACCAAACATTAATTTTATCTATTTTTTTAAATGCCTCATCAATAGTATGACCCAATACGTTGATATGGCCCATTTTTCTCTTTACTTTCGCTTCTTTTTTTCCGTATAAATGGAGCTTAGCAACTGCGTGCTCTTTTGTTTTTTCTAAGATCGGTTCAACATGCTCACCCAGAATATTCACCATTACCACTGGACTTAAAAGAGTAGTCTCACCTAATGGCAAATTACATACAGCGCGTATATGCTGCTCAAATTGTGAGGTTTCACAAGCATCAATGGTGTAATGACCTGAATTATGCGGCCTTGGTGCTAGTTCATTAATAAAAATCTCACCATCTCTTGTGACAAACATTTCAACTGCAAGTGTACCTACTAATTCAAAGGTCTTTGCTAGATTCACGGCCATATCGATCGCCTGATTCTCTACTTGTTCAGAGATTCTTGCAGGAACAATGGTTTGAAATAAGATATTATCTTTATGGATGTTTTCCCCCACTGGGAATGTCTTAATTTCTCCATTAGGATTACGCACTACAATGACAGATACTTCTTTATCAAAGTTAATCCAAGACTCTAGAATACATGGCCCAGCCTTTAAAAGTTCAGCTGCTAGATTGATATCTTCACTGGACTTAATCACGAATTGACCTTTTCCATCATATCCTCCACGGCGCGTCTTTAACACGCATGGTGTTCCGAGTCGTTCAATTCCATCTAGTAAATCCTTCTTCGTATCAACTAGAGCATATGGGGCAACTTGCACTCCAGCGTCCGTTATGGCCTTTTTTTCAAACCCGCGATCTTGGGTAATTTTTAATAGCTTACTGCCTTGAGGAAGATTTGTATGTTCCTCTAACCACGCCAATGCCTCATAATCAATATTTTCAAATTCATATGTGATGACATCACTTAGTGATGATAATTGTTTAATAGCTTCTAAATCGTCATAACCAGCGACAATTTCTTGATCTGCAACCTGTCCGCAAGGAGAATTTGGTGTAGGCTCAAGCACAATCACATCATAGCCCATTTCCTTTGCAGAAATGGTCATCATTCTTCCTAATTGTCCACCACCAATAATCCCAATCGATTTTCCAGGAAGGATTTGATTAGACAAGTTCATCACTACTTTCTAAGACTTCTTTTCGAGTAGCTTCTCTTCTTTGCTCCAACTTCTCATCCCACTCTTTATACTGTGTTCCAAGAATAGAAGCTGCAAGTAATCCCGCATTTGTGGCACCAGCTTTCCCAATCGCAACAGTAGCTACTGGAACACCTCCAGGCATTTGTACAATCGATAGAAGCGAGTCTAGCCCATTTAGTGCTTTAGATTGAACAGGAACTCCGATGACAGGAAGAGTCGTTTTCGCTGCGACCATTCCTGGTAAATGTGCCGCACCTCCAGCACCTGCAACGATTACTTTAATTCCACGTTCTTTCGCTTGCTCTGCATATTCAAACATTAAATCAGGTGTACGATGAGCTGACACAACCTTTTTCTCATATGGTACACCTATTGATTCTAGTACTTCACATGTATGCTTCATGGTTTCCCAGTCTGATTTACTTCCCATTATGACGCCAACAAGTGGATTCATTGGTATCCTCCCAGATCATTTTCCC
>JBEQAC010000373.1:0-2847 GCA_041640535.1 Bacillaceae bacterium | reverse complement strand
TTCAACGCTTATAACACAACATATGTAGATTTTCTTACAAGGGTGAATGCCTATTTTTTCTAAAGGCTGTTTTTATAAACTTTTGTTGCTATTAACTAAGGTATGTTGATTTGCACTCCAGGTGTGTGCTTTCCGCGGGGCAGGTGATGAGCCTCCTCGTGCCTGCGGGGTCTCATCCTTCCTGCAGATCCCGCAGGAGTCACACACCTTCCTTTCCAATCAACATGCCCTCTCTAATCCGTTTTAAAAACAACAATCTTTTAGAAAACAGCCTTTCTAAAAGAAGTCGTAGAAGAAAGGCTGTTGGTGTGGAATAAGCTCCTCTAATAATAGTAGGTCATTTTCTTCTCCTTCTATATGACCAATTTCATAGAGTTCAACCGGTCTTTTATATCCAAACATCATTGTTGATAAACTATTAATAGAAAGTTTTAAAAATTTATCATAATCACGATGTTCGATCACTGTAATTGAGCCATTTTTTAATAAGAATGCCTTTTCATTCCAAGGTGCATATTGGTCAGTCACACGTAAGATAAGTTCCTTCGAATTTTTTTCATGATTGAACGCAAACTGTTTAAGAAAGCTCTCAACATCGACAATTCGAACCATAAAATAAGGAGAAACTTCTAATTTTACATTTGGATTATGTAATGTATAAAAAAGAGGATCATTTTCATACGTTGTTAATTCCAACGTGTTAATCATTGAATCATGCTGACATATATAATTCCATAGTCCTTTTCGAGCTTCACTTGTTAATGCTACGAATTCTTCTACAACCATTTTTGATTCTTTTACGGTATATAAAATGTAGCCCGATGGTTGATGATTAACATTATAATAAATCGCTCCTACCAAATCCTGTAAGACATTCTTTTCCCACCATTCATTCTCACGAACTAACATCCCTGCAAATCTTTTAGTATATTGCTCATAAATGTTGGAAATTGCTTGAAAATGAACATCTTTCTTATACCTTTGAATCGTACCTTGTGTAGATTCCTTCATCACAAGATCTATTTTATTGATTGTACATTTGACTCGATTTGTTAGGGTTTCCCACCCATATTTTCGATAAAACGGGATTGAAAATGGAGCTAGCATGGATACACTATACCCTTCTTTTTTCATTGTTTGAAGGATAGAGGTTAACATCTCCTTTACAAATCCTCTTCGTCTATATTCTGGGTATGTAGCAACTCCTGCAATCCCACCCATTTTCCACTTTTCTTGCCCTAAAATTACTTCAAATGGGAGAAAGTGCAACTTTGCAATAAGCTCATTGTTATCAATGATTCCATAAAGCTGATGATGCTTTTTCATCCATTCGATCTTTTCTTCAACCTTCTCATCAGGAACCTTATATTGAAATGCATATTCCGATAATCTCAATGCCTCAAAAAAATGATCTTCCCCTACTCTAACCACAGTCATACCTTTTCCCCCTTAATGAGATAAACAAATCCTACTTTCTATTTTATCAAAAATCACGAAATATAAGGGGTTGTTATGTAAAAAAATAGAAAAAAAGAGAGCTGCAAGTCACTCTCTTTCTGTAGCAATTCTCTTTATTCTTGTTCTGCCATTACTTCTTCAAATGACGCTGATACTTTTTCAAATTCACTATCTTCCTCAATATAAGAAAATTCTCCATCTTCCTCTACCCTTAAAAAGAATATATCAATTTCATCCTCGGATTCCTGCTCTAGTTCTTCGACAAAGCCAACTGCTATATATTCCTTTCCATCCACATTCATCTTCCCTAATACTTCAACCTCATGCTCGTTATCCTCTTCATCACTAATTGAAAAGATTTCACCAATTTCAATATTTTCCATTTTCCCTTTCCTCCTAACTATTTTACTAATATAGCTTTCCTATAACATAATTTTTCATGTAAAAATCCTTCTTAATTTTTAATTAATTTCTTAGAAAAATAAGTATATTAAATCTATTTTAACAAAGGTTACTAGTAGTCAAACTATGTAGAGCATTTAAAACTAGGAGGTTTAGATGAAGAAGCTACTTATTTTCATCATTCTTTTTTTTATCGTCCTTTCAGGATGTCAAGGAAATTACAAAATCCAAGCAATTAATTCATCAAGAAATATCGTTATGATAATGGTTGATTCCATGACTGCTGAGCTACTAGAAGAAAGTTTAAAAACGGATGATTTCCCAGCTTTACGATTTTTAATTGAAAATGGTCAAGTTTATAATAACCTTGTTGCACCTTTTCCTTCTATGTCTGTTTCAATTGAAGCATCCTTAATTACTGGGGATATGCCGAATGTACATAATGTCCCTGGATTAACTTGGTATGATCGTACAGAAGATCGTATTGTGGATTATGGCACTTCCTTCGAAACGATACGAAAATTAGGAATGAAGCAATCAATCGATGATGCTATGGATAATCTGAATAATACACACCTGAATAAGGAAAGTTCTACTATATTTGAAGAGCTTCAATCAAGAGGAATTTCAACTGGTGCTATTAATTTACTTCTTTATCGCGGAAATAAAAAGAATGAACTTGAAATTCCCGGAATTATTCATACAACAACGAAGGCACCGGAAGTAATCGAAACAAAAACTCCTGATGTTTTTGCGTTTGGTAGCTTTCACCGACCTGAGCAATTAGAGAATGAACTTTTAATAGATGCTCTAATATTTCGTGCTGGTTTTACTGATAATTACGCTACCCAGGTTATCACAAAGCTGATGGAAACTAATCAGCAACCTCGGTTTCTCTTAGCATTCTTTCCAGAGATGGATAAGAAAACACATCGTAAAGGTCCAAATTATGTTAGAGGGTTTAAAGAGGTAGATGAACACCTCCAA
>JBEQAC010000372.1:0-2883 GCA_041640535.1 Bacillaceae bacterium | reverse complement strand
GACGGATCGATTTCTACTTACTTCAAAATTAAAGGCTCAGGTCTGAGATCTTGGATGGGTGAGCTTCTAAGCTGTTATTGGTGTACAGGTATATGGTGTGCTGCTTTCCTATATATTGGATGGCTTTTTCTTCCGCATTTATTTAAACCAGTCATCATCATTTTGGCTATTGCAGGAACCGCGGCCATTATTGAAACTGTCATTCATAGAATCATAGAATAACAGCCTGTTCTCATTTATTTACCAATTTGACTTAAACGATAGAATAAATCATCACATATTCTATTGAGAAGAAAGAATTAAGTAGGATGGAGGGAATAGATATGAGAAAAAAGGTGAATGAAGCCTCTCCGAAATCAAACGAAGAAAAAGAAACGCCTCCTATATATAAAATTATGAAAGAAAAAAAGCGCGGCTGCGGCTGTGGTGGAAAACGTAAAAGGGGAAAAAAAACGGAAAATTAGGTTCGTTGCATACGAGCCTTTTTTTGCTTTTTATTTTATAGAAAAAAATAATTTGATGTTACGTTACTCAGTCCCTTTCATAAACTACTATATACAAAAAAGGAGGGACTCATGATGAAAGGGGTTATACTTGCTGGTGGTAGTGGTACTCGTCTAAGACCCTTCACACGGGTGATGAATAAACATTTACTTCCCGTTGGTCCATTTCCTATGATTTATTGGCCCATACAAAAGTTAAAGGAAAGCGGGATCAAAGATATATTAATCATTACAAATCCTGGAGATATCGCTGCTTTTTTTACCCTGTTAGGAAATGGAGAAGGTCTTGGAGTGACCCTTTCATACATGCTGCAAAATCAAGCTGGTGGGATCGCAAATGCTCTTAATCTTGCAAAAAGCTTTGTCATGAATGAGAAATTTGTTGTGTTACTTGGTGACAATATATTTGAAGATACACTAACTCCATATATTGAACAATTTAATGAGCAGTCAACTGGAGCAAGAATTCTACTGAAGCGTGTAAAAAACCCTCAAAGATTTGGTGTAGCTACCCTTGATAGCGATAGCAAACTCGTAACCTCCATCATTGAAAAACCGGAACACCCGGATTCGGATTATTGTGTAACAGGGATTTACATGTACGGACCTGAAGCATTTGAATACATTAAACAACTAGCTCCCTCTGCACGTGGAGAGGTAGAAATTACAGATTTAAATAATCTCTATATTCGACAACAAACCTTACAATTTAGCATATTAGAGGGCTGGTGGGTGGATGCAGGTACACCAAGGTCCCTCTTTCAAGCAAATAAGCTCGTGTACAAAGATTAAGAATGATAAGGTGATGTTCATGACTGATGTTAATTACTCGGACCTATTGAAAATTCATCTTCATATGCCGAAAACAGCAGGAACGACCTTAAAAGGCATCATGAAGAAAAACTATCATCCTCACAAAGTTGTGGATCTTTATGACCGATTTCAAACTCATAATGATGTAGTAAAAAGATTACGTGGATTGGATGTAAATGATGTGGAGTGGTTAAATTGTCATCTTTCCTTTGGGATTCATAACTACGTATCAAAAGAGGCGACCTATCTCACATTTCTCCGAAATCCAGTCGATCGAATCCTATCAGATTATTATTTTATCAAAGGCTCTCCAAAGCACGCTCTCTACAATGAACTAAAAGAAAAATCATTAAAAGACTTTCAAAATGAAGAGGTTCATAAAAATAAACAAATCAAGATTATATTAGGTAGACCACTTGAACAACCTGTTGAACTAAAAGACCTGGATCAAGCAAAAGAGAACATCAATTCTCACTTTTGTTTTATTGGAATAACAGAGATGTTTACCGAATCAGTTTATTTAATGAAAAACCTATTTAATTGGAGTCATGCGAGTCATTTAAAAACGGCGAATCGAAATGTCACAAAGAATCGTCCAAAGCTACATGAATTGGATCAAGTATTAAAGGAAGAAATCGTCAATCATAACGAGGTAGATTTTGCATTGTATGAATATATGAAGCAACATTTAAATGAAAAACTTCAACAACTTGATTCATTTTCTAAAAAGGAACTAAGAGCATCATTAATAAGAAAAAAGTACGAATAAGGTGAGCTTTGTGTATCAATTTGATTATCTGATTGTTGGTGCAGGAATTATAGGTCTAACGGTTGCTCGTGAAATTAAGAATCGATTTCCTAATTCTAGTATTTGTGTGATCGAAAAGGAAAGGGATGTTGCGTTTCATTCAAGTGGACGTAATAGTGGGGTGCTTCATGCTGGTTTTTACTATTCAGAGGATAGTTTAAAAGCAAAATTCACGAAAAATGGAAATAAAGCGATGAAGGAATACTGTAAGTTACATCAATTGGAGGTAAATGAGTGTGGAAAGCTGATTGTTGCGACAAATGAGGAAGAGCTTGCAGGTTTAGAGGAGCTTAAAAAAAGAGGGGAGAAAAATGGGGTCGAGCTAATTTGGATGGATGAAGATGAGGTAGCACAAATTGATCCAAACGCAAAAACTTACAAAAAGGCGTTATTTTCTCCATCAACTGCTTCAGTAGATCCTAAATTAGTCTGTCAAACACTAAAAAAGGAATTACAAGGAAAGGATGTAAAATTCCACTTTCAAACAGAATATCGTTCTTGGAATGGGGAGTTCATCCAAACGAATCAGGCTATCTATAAATGTGGCTATTTCATCAATGCGGCTGGTCTATATGCGGATCAAATTGCAAAGGATTTTGGCTTTAGTAAAAAGTACACAATTATCCCCTTTAAAGGGTTGTATTTAAAATATAGTAAAAACAAGCAGGATGTCGTCACAAATATTTACCCCGTTCCTAACCTGAAAAATCCATTTTTAGGAGTTCATTTCACCAAAACAGTGGATGGAACAATAAAAAT
>JBEQAC010000371.1:0-2883 GCA_041640535.1 Bacillaceae bacterium | reverse complement strand
ACAAAAAATAAAAAGGATTTTATTGGAAGTGACAGAATTATATATTGATGTAAAAAAGAAAGTGAAAAAGGGAAGAGGGAAGAAAATGAGATGGCTTTTGTACCTACCAATAATATTATTTTTATTTGCATCCGTAGGTTGTGTAAATGGCACCAAAGAAACAACAAGCAATCCATTATTTGAACAATTAAAAGAGGAGCAAGAAAAAATGGATTTGGAAATTGTCCGGTTAGGACAGGAGAATCAGAACCAAGAACAGAAAATAAGTGAATTACTAGAACAAATTGAATCCTTAAAGAATGATCAAAATGAGGCGTTTGAAGAAATACGTCAAGTTATATATATGAATGATTATTTACTCAAACAATTACCTGATATCTCGATAAAGCAGGGATATATTCTTGACATCAATTTGAGTGAAAATGGCATATACAATCTTATGGTTGATTTTGCTGAAAAAGTAGAAGATGAATCAGCACCTAACGGATTTAGAATAAAGAACGATTTAGAAGAGAAAGCAAAAATACAAGTATCAAAAGAAGTACAAGTTTATACAGTTGACGGAGCAAAGCCGATCCCTTCTTCATTTGATGAACTTTCCCAAAATCACAACGGACTTTACAACTTATATTTTACTAATAATAAATTGGTTCTAGTTGTTGAGCAGTATTTACCATGAAAATATTTCAGAATAATAAAAAGGTATTATTTTAATTTGCGAAATAATACCTTTCCTACAACAAGATTTAATAATTAAATAGATAGGCGAAATGCTTTTACAATGATTCCATCATTTGCAGGCTCAAAATCAAATTGCGGTAATCGTTCAAAGCCAATCTTTTTGTATAAGTGAATAGCTGCTTCCATAAATTCTCCTGTATGCAATCCGATAACGTTATATCCTCTAGCTTTTGTTCGAGTTATACATTCTGATAATAGAGCTTTTGCAACTCCTTTTCCTCTTGCTTTTGCATCTACTGCAAGAAGCCGTATCTCTGGATGCTCAAGTTCTTCTATATGTCCTTCATATGCATCCGTTTTGGCTGGAAATAGTGCGACACTGCCAACGATGTCTCCGTCAAGTTCTGCTACGATTAGTTCAACACCTGATTGTATATCTGCATTTGAAGAGATTGCTTGTTTTAGCGCATTCCAATGGTCTTCTGGAATCATGGCAGCATGCTCGCTATAAGCTTTCACTCTTTGTTCTCGTATAAAATTTACTTCATCCTTCAGTGCATCACGTATGATCATTTTTATGCTCCTTGAATTAGAAATTTTTCATTGGTATTACTTAATACTTCACGCCGATGAGCTGAATTCCAGCCTGATAAATCTGGACCTTTTGGAAGGATTTTGACCTCGTTTTTCTCTGGAGAAATCGTGATCGATGTATGGTAGTGTTTTTTGATTGCAACAAAGTCAGTTGTATCTCCAAATCCAGGCGTCTGATATAAATCACGAACATAGCCCCATAAGTGTTCAAACTCACGGATGAGAGTACGATTTGTGTTAAAGGCCGTGTAGTAGGCTGCATCAAAACGAACAAGTGTTGAGTAGAGGCGCACATCCGCGTCTGTAATGAAATCTCCGAATAGAAAGCGATGAGTCGATAATCGTTCTTCTAATTCATCAAGGCTAGTAAAAAGACGGTCATAGGCTTGTTCATATGCTTCCTGGGAACGTGCGAAACCACACATATAGACGCCGTTATTTATATCGTGAAAGATCACTTCATTTAAAGCATCAATTTCCTTCCGCAAATCCTCTGGATATAAATTAGGTGCATCTGCTTTATGATATGGTGCCCAAGCAGTTTCTAAATAGTTTGTTAGTCTAAAATAATCATTATTCACCACTTCCTGTTTCATCGTATCAACAATGACAGGAACAGTTGGTCTACCTGTATATTGAGTATCTGTCTTTTTATAAATTTCACTTAAGTATTTTATTCCAAGAACTGGATCAACTCCATCTTGATTTAAAGAAAACTCCCAATCTACATGCGGCAGAAGAGGGCGGATCGGGCTTACAGTACCTAAACTAATCACATTTTCTAGACCTAGAATCTTTCGGACTATAACGGTCCGGTGGGCCCAAGGGCATGCAGCTGACCAAATTAGGCGGTAACGGTCTGCTTCGATAGGTAACTCGTCAGGGTTATGTCCAAAAGGGGTAATAAATCGATTCACTTGTCTTTGAAAAGAACCATCCTTTTTGAACTCAGTTGCAGGCTTTTCACTATTATTACAACTTGATTTATAATCATTTTCACTCATAAAAAAATCAACCCCCATGTGAGTTTGTTATGAATATCTTATTTTAGAAATCTTCAAAAAATTATTTAGCTTTATGGTATTTTAGTATGTTTATAACAATGAAGTCAACCAACAGGTATTAAAGAAATCTAGACCGTTTACCTATAAGGAAAAAAGGGCAACATGGTAAGTAAATTAATTTATTAGTGGAGGTAACAGTGATTAATCGGTTATTACTACGTATTAAAAATACGATATGGGTAATTCCTACTCTGTTTTCAATCAGTGCTTTTCTCCTTGCTGTTTTCATGGTCTATATTGACCATCGATATTTTGATAAACACCAAACATTGTTTCCAGATGTATTTTTAGTTGATGTAGATTTATCAAAGACAATATTGGGAATTATTGCAGGTGCCTTACTTACGATGACGAGTATTACTTTTTCAACCATTATGGTTGTATTGACAACGTATTCTTCTCAGTTTTCCCCTAGAACCCTTCAAAACTTTATTCGAGATTCCAAAACAATGCGGGTATTAGGGGTATTTATTGGTGGATTTGTCTACGCCATCTTCGCACTTCTGTTTATGCAGGAAAAAGCAGAGGATAATCATGTTTTAAC
>JBEQAC010000370.1:0-2904 GCA_041640535.1 Bacillaceae bacterium | reverse complement strand
GTTTGATCGATCATAGGTGTTTGCGCTAGTGCGGCTGATCCCGTTCTATCTTGAAATGGAACAGCAACCAGATAGCTAGCAAATAGGACTGCTACATAATTTAACAATAATGTAGAAATGAGCAACTGTACCTTGAATTTCGTTTCCATCCATCCCGCTAAGAGAGACCAGAGTCCTCCAACAATCATTCCTACTAAGAGTGCAGCAATAATTTTTACTACTCCTGGACCCGGAATATATAAAGCTGTTAATGCTGCGCTCACTGCTCCTAAGACCATTTGACCTTCCGCTCCCAAATTAAATACTCCTGCTCGAAAGGCGAGAGCAACTCCTAATCCAACAAGTAAAATCGGAGTGGCACGAGCTAGGGTAGATGTTACAAAATAAAAGTTACCAAACGCTCCATTCCACAATTCCTTATACGTTGCCAGTACAGGCTCACCAACAATACTGATTGCGATCGCACCAGTAATTAAACCAATCAAGATAGCAATTATCGGCTGGAGTAAAGAGCTAAATAGTTGTTGTAATTTTTCATTTAATTTCACTTCGTTTACCTCCTGCCATTAATACACTGATTTTCTCTTCAGTCGCTTCTTCTCTATTCAACTCTCCAACAATTTCTCCGTTATACATCACAACGATTCGATCAGAGAGTGCCAAAATTTCCGTTAACTCTGATGATATTAATAGAATAGCATCTCCATTGTTTCTTTTATCTAGTAATGCTTCATGGATGTATTCCATTGCACCGATATCCACTCCACGTGTAGGCTCCGCAGCAATTAATAATGGTGTATTTTGGCCTAATTCACGAGCAACAATGAGTTTTTGCAGATTCCCCCCTGAAAGGTTACCAGCAAGTTCGTTCACTGAAGAGGTTTTAATCTCAAACCTACGGATCCATTCATTGACTAACGTTCGAAAAGACTGTTTAAGTAAAAACGAATTTTTATTGTAAGCAGGCTTTTTGTAATACCCCATCATCGCTGTTTCTTCAACAGTTGCAGCTTTAGCCGCTCCCCATAAGTAACGATCTTCTGGGATATGGGCTAATCCTACCTTACGAATTGTAGCCACTGATTGATTTGTTACAGTTTTCCCAGCTAATTTAACAATTCCTTTATCAACCTTTCTTAAACCTGAAACAACTTGAAGAAGCTCGGATTGGCCATTTCCCGAAACTCCGGCGACTCCAACGATTTCTCCTTCAGATACGTTTAAAGAAATATTATTTAATACAGGTTTTTCAGATTTATCTACAATGGTGATATTTTTTAGTTCTAATAATGATTTCCCTTTTAAATCAATCCGTTTTGAAAGCTCATTTAGATCTCTACCTACCATTAAACGAGCTAATTCATCTACATTTGTATCCTTCTTATTTACTGTTCCCGTTACTTTTCCGTTTCTTAAAACAGTAATACGGTCAGCTACATCCATTACTTCTCTTAACTTATGGGTGATAAGAATGATACTCTTACCTTGGCTAGCTAGAAAACGGATGGTTTGAAGGAGACTATTAACTTCACTAGGAGTTAAAACGGCAGTTGGCTCATCGAGAATGATGATTTCCGCACCCTGATAAAGAACCTTCAAAATTTCAATTCGTTGTTGTTCTCCTATAGAACAATTACTAGCTTTCACTGTCGGTCTTACTTGAATTTTATATTGTTCTGCTAATTTTTTTACTGTTTCTAACGCCTGTTTACGTTTAAAAAAGCCTAATTTTTCAGGTTCCCGTCCAATGACAATATTCTCAGTTGCTGTAAAATCTGAAAATAGCATAAAATGCTGATGAACCATACCAATACCATAATTTATGGCATCATCTGGACCATGAAACCCCACCTGTTTTCCCTCTACACAAATCGAACCATTTGTTGGTTGCTCCATTCCATAAAGCATACGCATCAAGGTTGTTTTTCCGGCCCCATTTTCTCCAACAATGGCATGAACTTCCCCTTTATTTAATGTGAAGGAAATATCATCATTTGCTAAAAACTCACCATATTTTTTTGTCATATTGTTCATTTCTAAACGAAAAGCCACAAACATTAACCCCTTTCGGAAAACATGGAAACCGACTACACTTACATGCAGTCGGTTTCTTTATTAATTGCTTAATGGATCTTTTACTTCTCTTGTTCCTGCTAAAATTTCATCTTTTATTACTTTTACTTGATCTATGACATCTTGTCCAATGAAATCATGAAGAGGTGTAGTACTCTCATGTGTAACATATGTTAAACCAACACCATCTTCTTTTAATCCATATGCCACAACACCTGGCTTAAACGTACCTTCTGCAAATGCTTTTACAGTTTCATATGCAGCTGCATCTGTACCTTTCAATTGTGATAATACAATATGTTCTGGGTCTAACGTTGTACGATCCACGTCTTGTCCAGAAGTAAAGAATCCTTGTTCTTTTGCGGCTTCAAATACTCCAAGATCACCTACAGCAGAAGCACCTGCGATAAAATCAGCTCCTTGTGAAGCTTGAAGAAGTGCTAATTCCTTTGCTTTTGCTGGATCTGAGAAGCTTCCAACATAGTTCACTAGAAACTCTGCCTCAGGATTTGTATCCTTTAAACCTTGTTCAAATGCAACTGTCCACTTTTTCATTAGCGGAATGTCCATTGCAACTACCATGCCAACTTTATTAGTCTCTGTAGCCAATCCTGCTGTTGCTCCTAATAAATAAGCAGCTTCATGCTCACGAAACGCGATACTCTGAACATTTGGTAAATCAACTACTGTATCAATAATCGCAAATTGGCGATCTGGATTTTCTGTTGCGACCTTCTTTAATGCATCCTCAGCCTCAAAAGAAGATGTGATGATTAAATCATAGCCCTCTGCTACGGCAACTCTTAAATTCTCTTCTATTGCAGCATGGTC
>JBEQAC010000369.1:0-2907 GCA_041640535.1 Bacillaceae bacterium | reverse complement strand
AAATATTCTTCAGCGATTTTATCAATTTCTTTCTTTAGTTCCTCAACCATCGTGTTTTCAGGAACTTTACGAACGATTTGACCGTGACGGAATAGTAAACCTTCCCCACGTGCACCAGCGATTCCAATGTCAGCCTCACGTGCTTCACCAGGACCATTTACTGCGCATCCTAAAACAGCCACTTTGATTGGTGCTTTAATTTTAGAAATGTATTCTTCTACTTCATTAGCAATGCTGATTAAGTCAATTTCAATACGTCCACATGTCGGGCATGAAATTAATGTTGCAGCATTTGAAGAAAGCCCGAAGGATTTCAGTAACTCACGTGCAACCTTTACTTCTTCAACTGGATCTGCACTCAAGGAGATACGAACAGTGTTTCCAATCCCCATACTCAAAATAGCACCAAGTCCAGCAGCACTTTTGACTGTACCTGCAAAAAGAGTCCCTGATTCAGTAATACCAAGATGTAATGGATAATCGAATGCTCTAGCCGCTTTTTCATATGCTTCTATCGCTAAATTAACATCAGAAGCTTTCATTGAGACAATAATATCGTGAAAATCTAGATCCTCTAGAATTTTTATATGATGTAACGCACTTTCCACCATACCGTCTGCTGTTGGGTAGCCATACTTGTCGATAATTCTCTTTTCTAAAGAACCAGCATTAACACCGATTCGAATGGGAATCCCTTTTGCTTTGGCAGCATTGACGACAGCCTCAACTTTTTCGCGTCTACCAATATTTCCTGGGTTAATCCGAATCTTATCAGCCCCACCTTCAATTGCTTTCAATGCTAATTTATAATCAAAATGGATATCGACAACTAAAGGAATATTAATCCGTTTTTTTATTTCAGAGATTGCATTTGCCGCTCGTTCATCAGGACAAGCAACGCGAACAACCTGACAGCCTGCTTCCTCTAAACGGAGAATTTCCGCCACCGTCGCTTCAACGTCATGTGTTTTTGTTGTTGTCATACTTTGAATCACGACTTCATTGTTTCCGCCAATCGTTAAATTTCCTACTTTAACTGGGCGTGTCTTCGTACGATGAATGATTTCACTCAACATTAATCTCTCCTTCTATATCAACTAAGGAACAGCCTTTTATCTCTATATAAATAGTATCGTTTCATTCAAACTTTCTATTTAGTAAAAGTATCTCTGACATATTGTAACAGTGAAGAGAGGAAATTGACAAGAAGCAGCTCTCAAATTATCTCTATAAGAAGAGATAAGAGAGCTGCTAATATAATGGAAACTTATATACCTTTCCAATCTGGAGTGAATCAGCTTTTACACTTGGATTTAATTCTTCGAAGTCTTTTATAATCGTTAAGATGGAAACCGTCGTCTTACTTGTGTTTAATTCCTCCACGACTGATAATACGGTATCACCAGCTTTTACCTCTTTGGATTGAAAGGGAATAGAAACATCCTGCTGAGTAGATTCCACTTCTTCCTTAATTTCTGCCACTGCTGGAATATTTTCGCTCGCAATTTTTGTAGGATGAGGTAATGTCCCAATTCTCATATCGTAGTAGATAATATAAATAATAAAGAACATAATTAAAAATCCGAACAATCTATTCAAGGCTACCCCTCCAATTTATCTGCTTAATAAACCATATGCTTGTCCACATAAAATATTCGTATTATTTTGTAAGTCTGTATCTAAAAGATTATTGTTTTTAAAACGAATTAAATGGCTCAATTGATTGGAACGGAAGGTGTGTGACTCCTGCGGGATCTGCAGGAAGGATTAGACCCCGCAGGCACGAGGAGGCTCATCACCTGCCCCGCGGAAAGCACACACCTGGAGTGCAAATCAACATACCTTCGTTAAATAGCAACAAACTTTAGGAAAAGAGCCTTTTGTAAAAAAGAAGGATAAGCAGATTGCTGCTTATCCCTTGAATTGCCTATGATGTTCTTTTCGGTATTTCTTTATAAGTTAAGTAAAGAATAAAAGTTGCAACAAACCAATTTAATGTGCCCGCATATGGAACGTGAACATGAAGTGTATCCATGATCGTAAAGAATACAGTAGGAATGGTCATACAATAAGCAGCAAGAATCCACGTATGACGATAACGTAAATTTAACCGCATGATGTTTCTTAGCAATAAACCTACCAGACCGAGTACAGACACCTCAATAAATTTTATCGCACTTGTAAAGATATACATGATTATTAATAAAATTGGAACAATAATAGGCAACGTTGACTTCATGGTTTCGATAAAGGTAGAGATATCTTCATCAGAGAGTGTTAAGCCTTCAAAGGTTGTATAGGGAATGCTTTCGTTTTGGTAATGTGATGAAAGAACCACCTCGGATTCCAAAAACGCAACAGCATTTTGATAATTAACGACATCAGTTCTTTTAATCGTCCCTGTCCCATCAACAATCACCACAAAATGACCTTGGTCAGAAACAAATGGCTCTTCACTTGTTGTGTTAAGTGTTCCATCTTCAATGATAAAAGAGGGAAGAGAGCTATCCTTGAGGGCTGCATCCAATGAGTTAACTCCTGTTGAAAGGTCGGTTGACATGGAGATGCCAACAGGTAATAAGGAAACAAGTGACAGTATGAAAACAAATAGGATTGTTTTTCCGATTCCTTGAAAACGAAATCGTGCGATATCTTTTGGGGAGTAAAGACTTTTGATAAACTGCGTAAATACTGACATTTTTAAGACACATCCTTCTATTGATTCATTCATAATTGTAGCGCCCAAGCAACAAATAAACAAGAATTCGAAAAATTAATTTAAAATTAATTTAAAATTAATTTAAAATACTTTACATAGATTTTACGTTGGGTTATATTTTTAAAGGTTGTAGAGTTTTGTCGAAATGAAAAATGATCTTAGGGGTTGAAAAGATAGTGGATATTGAT
>JBEQAC010000368.1:0-2915 GCA_041640535.1 Bacillaceae bacterium | reverse complement strand
TCTCCTGTGAATCTAAGTGATCGACATTACTTCCAGCAAGCGTTAAAAAATAAAAGGACCAGTATATCTGAAGCCCATATCGGCAGAGTGACTGGCAGGTATATTATTACAATTGCTTCTCCTCTTGGGGATGATATTGGTGTAAAAGGTATCCTACTTGCAAGTTTACGACTAGATGAATTAGAAGAAGCGATTCAAGATGTATTAACTGATGAAATAGTGATCGTATCTGACGACACTGAGCAAACGCTCATTCAAACTAGCTCCACTGTTCCTGATGGATACTTTATAAAATCAAATAGTAGCATTGCCCACGTTCCTTGGGTCACTACTGCGATTGTCATTCCTGAAGATGAGCATTTATATCAACATCCATTTTTCCGTAACCTAGTAATCATTTTCACCATCACAAATATACTATATGTATTATTAGTAAATTGGCTTTTAAAACGTAGATTAAGAAAAGAAAAGGAACAAAATGAAATACAAAAGCTAGAGTTAGTTGGTAACCTCGCTGCTAGCACTGCCCATGAAATAAGAAATCCACTCACAGGAATTAAAGGGTTGGTTAAGCTGTTAAGTGAAGAAAATAAAGATAAAAAAGATCAATTCTATTTTGAAGTGATTCAACAAGAGATTGACCGAATTAATGCGATTGTTAGTGAACTACTTGTTCTAGGTAAGCCCACTGCAATAAAGTTGAACACCTACAATGCGAACGAAATAGTAAAAGAAATTGAGCCAATCTTGCTTTCTGAGTCTAATTACATGAATGTTGAGCTGAAAATTCATTATACGTTAGAGGAACCAAGGGTTTCTTGTGTTAAAGACCATATAAAACAAGTGATTCTCAACTTAGCCAAAAATTCACTAAACGCAATGCCTACTGGAGGAAAGCTTTCTATTTCCATTTTAAAACATCCTGGTTATTGCACGTTTATTGTAGAAGATAGTGGAATTGGTATCCCAAAAGAAGTATTAGACCAAGTATTCAACCCATTCTTTACAATGACTAAAACCGGCTCTGGATTAGGACTAACCGTGTGCAAACGAATTATTGATAGCTATGGTGGCGATATTTCAATTCAGAGCACACCCCAAAAAGGGACAAAGGTGGAAGTTGCTATACCACTAGCACTAGATGATGATTGATCTTTTATTTTCAAGTAAAAAAATCGTACGAAATAAAATTAACGGGTTCGGATTTCGAATACAAAAACTAAATTATCACACCAATTAGCAGTCCTATTCGCAACTGAATTAGACTGCTTCTTTTTTGTTGATATATATGGGGGTTAATAAAATGAACTGTAAATCCGACCTGAATTTCGAACCCATTTTAACACGGTGACATAATTTTTTGTCAGCATGAAAATTCGCATGCTAATTGAAGTGCTAAAAATGATATTTAACTACCAGGGGGTGGGTGTTGATGTCTGAGAGGCGGATAAATGAAGTAGACATTCTTTCTTATCCTTAATTGAGTAACCTCTGAGTTTAATTAAGCGGAGGTTTTCCGGTTAGCCTACAGAATAGAGCTCGGTTCGGGGGATATAAGCGGAGACTTTCCGGTTAAGCAAAGTAAAATGGTCCATTTTCTTGTTTTTCGACTAAATTGGCGGAATCATTCCGTCTATTTAGTCTATTTTTTGTGCTATTTCTTCATTAAGAGGAATTTCTCCGCTTATTCTAGTATCTTATTTCCTGGCGATTCTTGAAGATTTGGAAATTACTGAACCGGTGCTTATCTTGGGATAAAAAATGCTTGGAGTATATGTCTCCAAGCATTTTTCTTTGCTGATTTACTTGCCAAATTGCTTTTTAATCTAGTGCGAATTACTATACTAAAAGCAATGTTAATTCGTATTTTGCACTTCAAAATAGAACCCGTTAAAATAAAGTCGTACGTTTTTTTTATTATATTTAAAATATTTTCAATTAATTTCCTTGTGCTAATTTCACTATTTCTTCAGGTACTAATGCACCTTCATATATACGCAGTTCATCCATTTGACCTTTAAACGGAATATCCCAATAATTTACACCTAAAGCAAAGCTTGCATCTGGGGTTGTAAATACGTTGTTGAAGTTATTCCCTTCAAATTTCTTAACACCATTTACATATACTATTATTTTTCCATTATCAACTGTAAGAGCCATATGTGTCCACTCGTTAGTTTTAATTGTAAGACCTGTTAAGGCATCATACCATGCACCGTCATTATTTGACCAAACCATTGTTTGACCAGCCCAATTACTTGGGACAAGGCTAATCCAACTTGAATCACTTTTTGCTCCAAAGAAGGTTGTTGTAAAATTTGTTAATTGTTCAGGCTTTAACCATAGTGATACTGAATAGGAGTGGCTTGAGATTAATCCATTCGGTAAACGGATACCCGATGCTCCATTAAAAACTGCAGCTTTTCCACTTACACCATCAGTATAAGAAATGGAGCCTCCTGTATTATTAATTCTATCACCAGTAAGTGTACCTGCCCCAAACTGCTCATTAGAATCAGTTAAATCACCTTCAAAGGTATAATGTGCGACTAACCCTTTTTCTTTATAAGGCAATACTGTAATTACAAAAGTTTTTTTATCTGTTACATCACCTTTTGAAATAGTTGCAGTTAATGTAGCAGTTTTACTAGACGAACCTGGATCTGGTCGTGTAATTTCGCCATTGGTAGTAACAACACTTTCATCGGATGTTTCCCAAGTAATGACTGAATGTCTTGTTCCTTCAGTCGGGAGTGATAAATTAGAAATGACTTGGTTGGTATCACCAAGGTCTAAATCATTTTTAACATCTTCAATTAGTTCTTGATCTGTTTTATCTTGTAATTTGCTTCCCCAGATTGTTACACCTTCATTTGAAAGAGCTGTAAATGTCATCACATAACGTCCTGATGTTG
>JBEQAC010000367.1:0-2921 GCA_041640535.1 Bacillaceae bacterium | reverse complement strand
GATTGAAGATGATGCTAGTATTGGTGTCGATTGTTTCAATAAGAAGATGTACATGGTTTGTCATTAGACAATATGCAAGAAGATTAAAGGGGTGTGTTTGCTTTGTTTCATATAGTAGGTTTTTATAAATTTGTCGGTCCGTGTTTTCTAGAAAGATATCTGACTTTCGTATCCCACGTGCAGTAATATGGTAAATAGCACCTGGGAACCATACTCGATGTTTCCTTACCAATAAACATCACTCCTTTTTAAGTTGTTTAACAATATCCATAATTCTGTATTAAGAGGGATAATCCTGCATTTATTGAATTTGTTCATAAAAACTTCAAACTTTCTTATTTGTGACTGTTTGAGGAGTTCAATTGGTGCCAGGCACCGTGAGCGGGACAAAAACGTACCCACCGGTGGTGCCAGGCACCGCGACCGGGACAAAAATGTACCCACTGGTGGTGCCAGGCACCGCTACCGGAGAAAATAAGAATACTTTTATTTTAAAATTTCCACTTTCTTCCCGGTTTTTTTTTGATAAAATACGATTAGATAATCATTCATGTTGACGTATAGTATAAATAGAGATTGTTAAAGATGAACAACATAGGAAAAATAGGAGAAGATGGATGAAACAGCAACTTACTAAGTTTTTTATAGGGATAATCGTTTTCAGCCTTTTATTTCCAAGTGCAACGATGGCGGGGATAGATGAGTTGGAGTTACCAACCATTCAAAGTGAATCTGCCATTCTTATTGATGCAAAATCAGGTGCCGTTCTTTATGAACAAGAAGGTAACAAACAAATGTATCCTGCAAGCATAACAAAAATCGTAACCGCCATTCTTGCGATTGAATATGGAAACCTTGATGAACTTGTAACGGTAAGTAAAAGAGCGAGAGAGGTTGACGGGACGCGTGTCTACTTAGAAGAAGGGGAACAAGTTCCATTAAAAAAGTTAATTCAAGGATTGATGATTAATTCAGGTAATGATGCAGGAGTTGCGATTGCGGAACATATTAGTGGAAGTGTTGAAGAGTTTGCAGAAGTGATGAATGACTTTGCAACGAAAAAAATTGGGGTAAAGGATACCCATTTTGAAAACCCACATGGTCTCTTTGGTGAACAGCATTATAGTACTGCTTATGACTTTTCATTAATCACCCAGTACGCAATAAAAAATGAAGTGTTTCGAGAAATTATGGGAACAGCCGAGCTTCCTTGGAAAGGAGAAAGCTGGGATACCACTATCTACAACCATCATTGGATGCTACGTGAGTGGCCGTACGAAGGTGTACTTGGTGGCAAAAATGGGTTTATTGATCAATCAGGTCATACGCTTGTGACGGCAGCTGAGCGTGAGGATCTTACCTTAATTGCGGTCGTCTTGAATGCGACGACCAAACGAATGATGTACAGTGATACAGAAAAACTATTTGATTTTGGATTTGATAACTTTGAGACATTAGAAGCGGCTCCACAAACATTTAAAGCAGAATCAAAGGATATCTTTGAGTTAGAAACTCCCCTTTTCTACACAGCAAGAATAGGAGAAGATATTGAGATGGAAGTGAATTCTGACGGAGAGCTTATGATTTTTGGAGAAGATAACCGCCTCATTCACTCCCAAGTATTAGAAGATCCCATTAAGCAGCTTGATAAGTCTAAAATATTAGAATCTACAAGACCGATGGGTGAGCGATACAATGTTATTTCAAATCCTACATTTAAATGGGGATATGTGGTCACGGCAGTTCTTGCAATTACAACCATTTCATTTATTTATTTTAGATTAAGAAGAGTTAAGTCTGTGTAGTCATTACACAGGCTTTTTCTGCAAAAAGACCACCTGTTTTTGTCCGAAATAATTTGTAATGGTATAGATAACGGAGCCAATTAGTAATGCAATATTCTTTTTATTATAAAAAAGAGCCATAAAGTCCCCCAGATTTAGCTGCAATGTAGATAATCTCTCCGCAAAATTTAACCAGTATAAGTCAACCAATTCCTGACTAAGCGAATATGAAACGATATAACAAAGGAAAACAACGACAAGAAAGAGGGGGAGGCCTTTCTTCGTTGTGATTGAACTATTAAATGTAAACCTCCGATTTAATAAAAAGCTAATCACTGCCCCAATAAAATTTCCGATAAAGGTTGATACCCAATAAGAAAGCTGCAAGAAATTAAGAAAGAAAAACATAAGAGTTAATCCGATGCCTGTATTCACAATCCCAACTAAGACAAAGCGCAAAAAGGAGTTATTTTTCATTGGCCTCTAAAAGTAGGAACTCTTCTTTATTTGGATGTTCAAGTGGATAGGCTAAATTAAAGGTATCGATATCAACAATAAACCGGGGGCGTCGTTTTGTTTCTTTATAAATTTTACCGATATACTCTCCTATAAACCCAATCGCAATGAGCTGAAGTCCTCCAATAAGCCAAATCGAGGTAATCATTGAAGTCCAGCCTGTTGTTGTTTTTCCGCTGAATTTTAAAAGTAAAAAATACCCGCCGAACAACAAACTTATTAGAAAGGAAAGAAATCCAATTAATAAGACAAACCGAATCGGTGTCACACTAAATGAAGTGATCCCGTCTAATGCAAAGGAAAGCATCTTTTTAAGTGGATACTTCGTTTCCCCTGCCAATCGTTCCTTTCGATTATAGTAGACATTCGTTGATTGAAACCCTATTAAAGGAACAATTCCCCTGAGGAAGAGGTTCGCTTCTTTAAATTGCTCCAATTCCTCTATTGCTCGCTTACTTAATAAACGGAAGTCAGCATGATTATAGACTAGATTTACTCCTACCATTTTCATTAGCTTGTAAAAGGCCTGAGCCGTATGTTTTTTGAAAAATGTATCAGTATTTCGTTCTTTTCGAACACCATATACGATATCATAGCCTTCGCGGTATTTTTTCATAAATT
>JBEQAC010000366.1:0-2929 GCA_041640535.1 Bacillaceae bacterium | reverse complement strand
TTTCAACCTTCTATAATCTCCATTATAATTTCTTTTTCCTACACTTATGAAGTTTAAAAAATGTTAGAACAACTCTCTATAGTATAGGTTATATGCGTTCTTTTGAATTTTTTAACAGTTCTGAATCATATATATATTCATAGAATTGTCGAGTTGAGTCACTGACCTAAAAAAGATAAAATGGAACAAAGGGTTGGGGAGGAAATCAGGATGAAAAAGAATATATCAATCATTGGGGTACCTATGGATTTAGGGCAATTGCGCCGTGGAGTGGATATGGGTCCAAGCGCAATTCGTTATGCAGGCATAATTGAAAGGCTTGAAAGACTAGATTTTGACATAGAGGACTTAGGAGATATAGAGATAGGAAGAGCGGAGCGTAAGCAAAGCGAAGTGACAACAAATTTGAGAAATCTCAAAGAAGTTGCAAATGCAAGTGAAAAGCTTGCGAAAGCGGTTGACGAAACGATTGAGAAGCAACACTTTCCGTTAGTTTTTGGTGGAGATCATAGTATTGCAATTGGAACACTTGCTGGAGTTTCGAAACATTATCAAAATCTTGGGGTCATTTGGTTTGATGCACATGGTGATTTAAATACATCAGAAACATCTCCTTCCGGTAATATTCATGGAATGCCTTTAGCCGTTAGCCTTGGTATAGGAGAACCATCGCTCACAAACATCTATGGATATAATCCAAAAATAAATCCCAATAACATCGTCATTATTGGTGCGAGATCACTCGATGATGGGGAGAAGGAATTAATAAAGAAACTAGGCATAAAGGTATATACAATGCACGAGATCGATAGATTAGGAATGACTAGAGTTATGGATGAAACAATAGAGTACTTAAAGGATCGAACGGATGGAGTTCACCTTTCTCTTGACTTAGATGGCCTTGATCCACACGATGCACCTGGTGTAGGAACACCGGTACTAGGTGGGATTAGCTATAGAGAGAGTCATCTTGCAATGGAAATGTTAGCAGAAGCAAAACTAATCACATCTGCCGAGTTTGTGGAAGTGAACCCTATACTAGATGATAAAAATAAAACCGCCTCAGTGGCAGTTGCTTTGATGGGGTCCTTATTTGGTGAAAAATTATTATAACTGACAAAGACTAACAATAATGCTGATCCATTGAATGGAGATGATATTATTGTTAGTCTTTTTTACTCATTCCATTTATTCTTAATTAAGATAAGTAAGAAAAAAGTCATTATTTTATACAACACAACCAATATTTGTTAAAATGTTAATGGAAAAAGATGAAACCTTTAAACCGATATGTTCGTACAATATATATACCCGCGGGTGAGCGGAGGTTAATTAATGGAAACCATTGTAAAAAACAGGATAAAACAAATCCGAAAAGGTGATCAAAATGCCTTTTCGGAGATAGTTGAATTATTTAAAGATAAAGTATACCAAATATGCTTTCGAATGCTAGGTAATCGACACGAAGCTGAGGATATTGCACAAGAAGCTTTCATAAGGGCTTTTATCAATATTCATAGTTATGATATTGATAAAAAGTTCTCGACTTGGCTTTATCGAATTGCTACCAATTTATGCATTGATCGATTGCGTAAGAAAAAACCAGATTTTTATTTAGATGCAGAAGTAGCTGGAGCAGAAGGCTTAACTCTCTATTCTCAAGTTGCAGCAGATGTGATTTCTCCTGATGATAAGGTTGTAAGCTTAGAGCTGCAAGAAACTATCCAAAATGCAATTCTTAAGCTGCCAGCAAAATATCGTTCTGTCATTGTTCTTAAGTATATAGAAGAACTATCGCTAAAAGAAATAAGTGAGATTCTTGATTTGCCAGTTGGAACTGTTAAGACTAGAATTCATCGAGGGCGGGAAGCACTTAGACATCAGCTTAGACATGTATAAATAGGAGTGATTAAGAATGAATTGTCAAGATAAAACAATTCAGTTAATGCATAAATATCTCGATGAAGAGATAACAAATGAAGAAGAAGAAAAATTAAGAGAGCATATTCATGACTGTGAGGAGTGTAATCAGCATTTTCATGACTTGAAAAAATCGATTGCCCTTGTTCAAAGTACATCTCATATCGAAGCACCCGAAGATTTTACATTGAAGGTGATGCAAAACCTTCCTAAAGAAAGGAAAATCGTTGGATTTAATCGCTGGTTTAAACATCATCCATTTTTAACAGCTGCTTCCCTGTTTTTAATCTTAATGGCAGGTAGTCTTTTTGCAATGTGGGATGATAATCGGGAATTCTCTGTGTCAAGACAGCCTAATTTAGTGATCGAAAATAATACGGTCATTGTTCCTGAAGGTGAAGTCGTGACGGGAGATGTTGTAGTTAGGAATGGCACCCTTATTATTGAAGGGGAAATCGAAGGGGACGTAACGATTTTTAATGGTGAAAAATATTTAGCCTCTGCTGGAAATGTAACAGGAGAAATAATAGAAATAGATCAAATGTTCGAATGGCTTTGGTACAATATAAAAGAAGTATCAAGAGATGTTGTTCAATTTTTAGATCAGGATAGTAATTAATAGTGTGTCTAAATAGACTAAGGTATTCAAGATTTATGAAGTAGCATATAAATTAACAGGCAGGCCAAATCTCAATATGATTTGGTCTTTTTATCCTTCTCCTGTCTGAATGACTAGAATTCGGACAGAGAGCAATAAAAACCTGGATACTCAGTCCGAAGTAGCCCGTCATTCGGACAGAGATGATAAAAAAATCGGTACGCACAGTCCGAAGCAGCCTGTCATTCGGACAGATAAAAATAAAAATCGGGATGCCCAGTCCGAAGCAGCCCGTCATTCGGACAGAGAACAATAAAAATGGGGATGCCCAGTCCGAAGCAACGCGTCATTCGGACAGAGAGCAATAAAAACCAGGATGCCCAGTCCGAACCCGCTCCGCATTCGGACAGA
>JBEQAC010000365.1:0-2973 GCA_041640535.1 Bacillaceae bacterium | reverse complement strand
AAAGCTGATGGAAACTAATCAGCAACCTCGGTTTCTCTTAGCATTCTTTCCAGAGATGGATAAGAAAACACATCGTAAAGGTCCAAATTATGTTAGAGGGTTTAAAGAGGTAGATGAACACCTCCAATGCATTTTAAATGTATATGACGATTGGAATTTGGCATTGGAAAATAATACGTTTATTCTTTTCGGAGATCATGGTCAAGATCAATTAGTGGAAGATGAAGAAGCAACGAAGATTAGCTTAGAAGAATTATACCCTTACAAAATTGCAAGTTTTGAGGATAAACCCTCTAATGGAGAAATTGTCATTGCTAATAATCATCGAATGGCTTTTGTCTATCCAATCAAGAAGGAGATTACAACTGAAGAATTAGCACATAAAGCTTTGCAAGATGAAAGAATCGCAATTGCTGCTACAAAAATCAATAACTGGATTCGAGTTTGGAGTCCAGATTCTGACGAGTATTTTGAGTTTAAGAAAAATGGTGAATGGAAGGATCAATACAATCAATCATGGTCAATTAGGGGTAATTTTGATGTCTTAAAATTACAAGTAGACGAAACAGATAAAACCGTTGATTTCTCGGATTATCCAGATGCGTTAAATCAACTATATAGTGCCACACTTAGTCAGGAAAACTCGACAATTATTACTGCCAAACCTGGTCATATTATTTATTCAGAAACGGCTCCTGTTCATAACGGAGGTGGAGAGCATGGCGGCCTACATCGAAATGATACACTTGCAGCACTCGTGATTGCAGGGTCTGACAAGACGATACAAAACCCAAGAATTGTTGATTTAAAAGACTATATTTTATCTTTATTAGAAGTAGAAAAAGCCTCATAGGAGGCTTTTTTATGTTACTTTGATTCTTTTACTTGTTCAACAAGTTCAGAAATAAGTGTGTAAATTAATGAGAAGGCTTCTCCCACTGTCATTTCCTCGTTAAATCCTTCAGCATCATTCAATGTAAAATTTATATCCCATAAACCATCACTTTGATTAAACATCAAATCAACTGATGTCTCATCTCCACTTAAAACCGTGTCAAAATGAGATTTTATTGCTGCTTCAAACTTCTTCTGTAGCTTTAATCCAAGCATCACATCATAAGTTCTAAAGACATCATCAACCTCAAATGAAATAGCATCTACCCCAATCGTCTCAAGCAAAGGTGACTCTATGTATATAAATTCATTTATATTTTTTTTAAAGTAAGAGATCGATTGATTGAAAAAAACTGTTTCTTCTTCAGAAATCAAATTTTCTGATTCCTTATCACATCTTTCAATATAAACGTCTAAAAATAATTGATCATTTTCCATTCGAAACCTCCTTGTTTACCTTTATAAACATCAGTATGTCCATTTTACTAATGATATTTTCTAATTTGTAGACTAGATGTTTAGGTCAATTACCACAGGACAGTGATCACTACCCATGATGTGAGAATGAATTTGTGCATCATTTAACAAATCTGATAATCCTTTTGACAGGATAAAATAGTCAATTCTCCATCCAATATTTCTTTCTCTTACCTTGTTCATATATGACCACCAAGTGTATGCACCTTCTTTTTCAGGATAAAGATACCTGAAGGAATCCACAAATCCTGACTTTAATAAAAGTGTCATTTTTTCTCGTTCCTCCTCAGTGAAACCTGAGTTCCCTTTATTACTCTTTGAGTTTTTTAAATCAATCTCTTGATGTGCAACATTTAAATCTCCACAGAGGATGACCTGCTTTTCTCTATTAAGATCAATTAAATACTTCCGGATATTCTCTTCCCATTCTAATCTAAATGGTAATCGCGCCAAGTCTCTTTGAGAATTTGGAGTATATACATTAACTAAGTAAAAATGTTCAAACTCTAATGTAATCACTCGACCTTCTGGCTCATGATCGTGTTCGCCTATGCCGTATGTAACACAAATAGGCTCCTTTTTCGAGAAAATTGCTGTACCTGAATACCCCTTCTTTTGTGCATAATTCCAAAATTGATAATATCCATCAAGCTCAAGGTTAATTTGTCCTTCTTGTAGCTTTGTTTCCTGAATACAAAATAGGTCTGCATCTACCTCATTAAAGTAATCTAGAAATCCCTTACTTACACAAGCTCTTAAACCATTTACATTCCAAGACACTAATTTCATTATTATACCTTCTACTCCCCAGTTACTATATTTCTATATAAAAATTATCGATTCATCGCTTTTTGTTTTAGCATAATAGCATAAGATTTTTCGATGATATCTGTTAATACATCTGCTTTATAAACTCGCCCAAGTTTCGTGTTTTGTTGATAATATTCAACAATTTCATCTAACTGATTGGACGTTTCTTTCGCAATGCGGACATTTAACTGAATTCTACTGTCTTCCTTCATTCTCTCTCCTCCTAACCTCGAACAACCATAAGATATCAAACTGCTAGCACTCTGATATCCGTATTATATCTTTAAGATAGTTAGTGTGCAAACAATTTCGTTTAAAATAAGCTCACTAGCCTCCCCCCTACATATCATATAGAAGTTAATTAAAGCCAAATCGAGGTGAAACCATGAATCAGTATCCATTTAGATATACTAGCAACCCTGGTTCTTACCATTTGAACCAGAGAGATGAACAAAATATGATGACTTTGGAAGGAAAAGGAAAGATAATCGCTACACCTGATTTATTTGTGATCAACCTTGGAGTCATGACCGAGGATATCGATGTAGTGAAAGCGCAGCAAGAAAATGCAGAAATTTCCAATCAGGTAATTCAACGTATTAAAAACATAGGTGTTCAGGAAACCGATATTAAAACCATAACGTACACGATACAGCCCCAATATCAATATAATGAAGGAAAATCGACATTAAGAGGCTTTCAGGTTCAACACCTATTTGAGATAACCGTTAGAGAGATTGATCAAGCAGGTACAATTTATGATTTAGCGGTTGGAGCTGGTGCAAATATAGC
>JBEQAC010000364.1:0-2979 GCA_041640535.1 Bacillaceae bacterium | reverse complement strand
AAAGAAGAATACGAGGAAATTAAGAAGATTACCCCAGATATTAAAATAACAACGAATTTGATGGGGACATATAAGCCATTAGATTATTTTAAATGGGCGAAATATATGGATATTGTATCTTGGGATAATTATCCATCCTATGATACCCCAATGAGTGATGTTGCTTTAAGGCATGATTTAATGCGTGGGCTAAAAGATGGCGAACCATTTATGTTGATGGAACAAACCCCTAGTCAACAAAACTGGCAGCCATACAATAGCTTGAAAAGACCAGGAGTCATGCGGTTATGGAGCTATCAGGCAGTCGCTCATGGAGCAGATACCGTGATGTTTTTCCAGCTTAGAAGATCGATTGGAGCATGTGAAAAGTACCACGGTGCAGTCATCGAACATGTCGGACATGAACATACACGTGTATTTAGAGAATGTGCCGAGCTTGGAAATGAATTAGCAAAGCTAGGTGATACATTACTTGATTCGCGAATTGACGCGAAAGTAGCGATTCTTTTTGATTGGGATAATTGGTGGGCGATTGAATATTCAAGTGGTCCAAGTAGAGACTTAAAGTATGTAAATGAAGTATCGAAATATTATCGTGCTTTATATGAGCAAAATATTCAAGTCGATCTGATTGGAGTAGATACAAACCTAGAAAAATACGATATCGTGATTGCTCCTGTCCTTTATATGGTCAAGCCAGGTTATGCCAAGAAACTCGAAAGCTTTGTTGAAAAAGGGGGAACCTTCTTAACGACATTCTTTAGTGGAATTGTCAATGAAAATGACCTTGTTGTTACTGGTGGATATCCCGGGGAACTCCGAAAGCTTTTAGGGATTTGGGCTGAAGAGATTGATTCTTTATTTCCTGAGGCATCGAATCAAATTGTGATGGAACATCGGTTTGGAGAGCTTGCAGGATCTTATCAATGTAATCTATTATGTGACTTAATCCATTCTGAAGGCGCGGAAGTGTTAGCAACCTACGGAGCAGATTTTTATAAAGGAATGCCGGTCTTAACGAAAAATCGCTTTGGTGAGGGTGAAGCATGGTATGTGGCATCAAGCCCAGAGAATGAGTTCCTTGTAAAATTAGTAAAACAATTATGTTATCAAAAAGGAATAGAGCCAGTGTTAGAGACACCACTTGGTGTTGAAGCTACTAAACGTACAAAAAATGGCAAGTCCTACACTTTTGTAATGAACCATTTGGATGAAGAACAAATCATTCATGTTGGGGAACAAAGATACAAAGACTTACTATCAGATGAAATCATCACACTTGAAAGTAAGATTCCTGCTAAAGGTGTCATGATTTTAGAAGAACAATAGGAGTGATGAAGTTGAAGCTACGATACTATACTCCAGCTAAAGCTTGGACAGAGGCACTACCAATAGGAAATGGTCGCCTTGGAGCGATGATTTATGGTGGTGCAGATCTAGAGCAATTAAGTTTAAATGAGGATACTTTATGGTCAGGAGTTCCAAAAGAATTCAATAATCCAGGAGCCAAAGACGTTTTACAAGAGATTCGACATTCAATTTTCAATGAAAATTACTTGGAAGCCGACAAGTTAAGTAAGAAGATGATGGGGCCATATAATCAATCTTATATGCCTTTGGGTGATCTTTATATTCAATTTTATCACGGTGATGTTGTTCATTCTTATGAACGAACTCTTGATATCAAAAAAGGGATTGCACAGGTTGAATATAAGGTAGGAAACGTCTTGTATACTCGTGAAATCTTTGCTTCTTTTCCAGAGCAAGTCATTGTTATTAAATTAACATCGAGTAAACCGGGAATGCTTAATTTTACATCGAAGCTTTCTAGCAAGTTAAAGTATACATCACACTTTACGAATGGGCAGTATGAGATTCATGGTGTTTGTCCTGAACACGTTGATCCGAGCTATTATGGAACAGAAAATCCGGTGATTTATGGAGAAGAAGAAACGACAAATGCCATTAAATTTGCTGGGCATCTTGCCGTAAAGCTTCAAGATGGTTCTTGTCAGATTGATCATGATGGACTTCATATTCATCAAGCAACAGAAGTGGTATTGTATTTTAGTGCAGGAACAAGCTTTAATGGATATAACCAATTTCCAAGTGAAAATGTTAAAAATCCAGTGAAAATAGCCAATGACCATCTTGTTGGGGCTATTTCAATGTCTTATGATCTTCTTTATATGCGCCATCTTGAAGATTATCAAACTTTATTTAATCGAGTCGAACTCAATTTAGATTCTTCCTTATTATTAGATGAACTCCCTACGGATCATCTTATCGCGAAATATGGAGCCACACATCCAAAATTGGTTGAACTCTTATTCCAATACGGGAGATATTTAATGATTTCTAGTTCCCGACCAGGTTCACAACCAGCAAATCTACAAGGGATATGGAATCGTGATATCCGTCCACCTTGGAGTAGTAATTTAACGTTAAATATTAATGCTGAAATGAACTATTGGCCAGTGGAAACATGTAATCTATCAGAATGTCATCAGCCATTGCTAGATTTTATTAAAAATCTAGCACAATCAGGAGCGACGACAGCCTTGACTAATTATGGATGTAGGGGGTGGACTGCTCATCATAATGCTGACATATGGTGCCAATCTTCTCCTGTTGGGGATTATGGGCATGGAGATCCTGTTTGGGCGTATTGGCCAATGGCGGGAGCCTGGCTTTCTCAACATCTTTGGGAGCACTTTACATTTACTCAGGACGAACAGTATTTACATGAGGAAGCCTATCCGGTTATGAAGGAAGCTGCTTTGTTTTGTTTAGACTGGCTAATCGAGAATCAAGATGGTCAACTAGTAACAGCTCCTTCTACTTCACCTGAACATAAATTCTTAACAGGGGATGGTCAGTTGGCAGCGATTAGTCAGGCAACAACGATGGATCTGTCTCTAATATGGGATCTATTTACAAATTGTATTGAAGCAGCGGAATATCTTCAAGCTGGTGAGG
>JBEQAC010000363.1:0-2998 GCA_041640535.1 Bacillaceae bacterium | reverse complement strand
GGTCCTACTCATGAACCAGTTGAGCAATTACCATCACTACGCACAATGCCAAATCTATCGGTTATTCGTCCAGCTGATGGAAATGAAACGGCTGCTGCTTGGAGAACAGCTGTTGAATCAACAGACGCTCCAACTGTGTTAGTTCTAACTCGTCAAAACCTACCAACTTTACCTGGTACAGATAAAAATGCTTACGAAGGTGTACAAAAAGGTGCTTATGTAGTATCACCTGCAGCAGTGGACCAACCTGATGCCTTACTGTTAGCAACTGGTTCTGAAGTTAGTCTAGCTGTTGAAGCTCAAAAAGCACTAGCAAAAGAGAATATCCAAGTGTCTGTTGTAAGCATGCCATCTTGGGATCGATTCGAAAAACAATCAAAAGAATATAAAGAATCAGTTATTCCTAAATCAGTGAAGAAACGTCTTGGAATTGAAATGGCAGCATCACTTGGCTGGGAGCGTTATACAGGTGATGAAGGAGAAGTCTTAGCGATTGACCAATTCGGTGCTTCTGCTCCTGGTGAAAAAATCATGGCTGAATATGGATTCACTGTAGAAAACGTGGTTGCTCGCGTAAAGAATTTAATTAATCAGTAATAAAAATAGAAGTTGATTCACTCTTACTATGACTACAGATTGATAAGGAATTGGATAGGCTGCCTTTTCATGACTAACTTGTAGTTTGCAAAGGTGTGAATCACCTTCTTTTCTTTTTGAATGAGAATATTCGGATGAAAAATGGGTGCATTTTAAATGGAAAATGAAAAAATGACCAAAATAGTTGAAGCGGCAAGATTATATTATCAACTAGATTACAGTCAACAGGACATTGCCAAAAAGCTAGAAGTCTCTAGACCTACTGTTTCTAGACTTTTGAAGCAAGCGAAGGAACTAGGTGTAGTTGAGATTAAAATTAAAAGTCCTATAGAAACAAATGAAATACTAAAAGATCAGCTCAAGCAAAAGTTCTCATTAAATGATGCCTTCATTACTTCTGTTCCTGAGTTTGATAACGATAGTGTAAAGAAGTATCTTGGTGAAGCGGCTGCCTCCTATCTCTACAATGTTGTGAAAGAGCGAGATGTCATTGCCACATCATGGGGTACGACCATGTATGAAGTTGCCAAGCATTTAAAGCCGAAATATTTGAATGAAGCAACGATTGTTCAGTTAAATGGTGGTGTGAGCCATTCGGAAACGAAAACCTATGCTTCTGAAATTATCCATTTATTTGGAGAAGCTTTTAATACCCAAACCTTCTTACTTCCTTTACCAGCCATTGTTGATCATATTGTTGTGAAGCAAGCAATTGAAGCGGACCGACACATACATAAGATATTAGAAAAAGGGAAAGAAGCGAATATAGCCGTATTTAGTGTTGGTATTCCGGCGGTAGATTCTGTTCTTCTTCAGGCAGAGTATTTCTCGAATCAAGATAGGCAACTCATCCAAGATAAAGCAGCGGGAGAAATTTGTTCAAGGTTTTTTGATAAGGAAGGGGATATTTGTATTAAAAGTTTGAATGACCGAACCATTGGGATTGAATTGAGTGATCTTTCGAAAAAAGAGAAATCAATCCTTGTTGCAGGTGGTCCTAAAAAACTTGATGCGATCTATGGAGCGCTAAATGGCAACTATGCAAATGTACTGATCACCGATCAAATAACAGCTGAGATGTTACTAGAATGGCAATGATAAAAAGGGCTTATAAAGATATCTAAACTCATGGTATTACGTGATTAAATGAGGGGAAGATAATCTTTGTAAGGCCTTTTTCTTATTTTTAGTAAAACTTTACTAAAAAAGAGTGGTGAGAAGTTATGTAAACTGTAAATTTTCTTAAAAACGCCATCGTTTTTAGTAAAGAAAGTATTGAAAACGTAAACAAACTATGGTAAATTACATTCATTGAAGTAAAAAGTAAGTAAAAAAATAATTATTTTTACTAAAATAATTAGATTGTTGGTGGTAATTTTGGCTACGATAAAAGATATTGCTCGTGAAGCAAATGTTTCAATTTCAACTGTCTCAAGAGTGTTAAATAATGATGATACATTAAATGTTATGGAAGAAACAAGAGATCGGATAATTAGGATCGCTGAAAAGTTAAATTACTCACCGAGTAAAAGCAGAAGAAAAGAAGGGAAAAAGGAAGAAGAATCCCTTCCCAGTGAGTCTGTAAACATAGCTATTTTAATATGGGCGACAAAAGAAGAAGAAATTAATGATCCTTACTTTTTGTCCATTCGCAAAGGAATAGAAAAACGAACAGGTGAGTTAGGGCTTGAAATATCAAAGTTAATCCGTGTGAAAAATAATTTTCAAGATTTAAATATTGAAGATAAGGACGGTCTTATTGTCGTTGGGAATATTGATCCGGAAGATATTGAAAGTGTTTCCCAGTCAACAATACCAGTTGTGTATATTAATGAATCTCCTAACCCTGAAAAATACGATTCTGTCATAACAGACTTAGAAGATGCAACGAATAAAGCTATGCAGCATCTCTTTTCATTAGGGCATAAGCGAATAGGGTTAATTACGGGCCAAGAATATATCCAAAGATTCTATGATCAGGATAACAAAGTAACTGAAGAGATTAGAAGAAAAACGTTTGAAAGAATGATGCAAGAGAGAGATGGGTACAATCCTAGTGATGTCTATATTGGCGATTGGACCACACTCTCAGGCTACCAATTGATGAAGAGTGCTATAGAGAAAGGGGACTTACCAACATCATTCTTTGTGGCAAGTGACCCGATGGCTATAGGAGCAATCAGAGCTATACATGAAGCGGGGAAAAGAATTCCTGAGGATGTTGCCATCGTGAGTATAGACGACATCGATATTGCAGGATTTATGAATCCGCCGTTAACAACGGTAAAAATTCATAGTGAACAAATGGGGATTTCTGCAGTTGATATGTTACTAGGGCGAATCGGAGGAAGAGAAGTACCACTTAAAGTAGTGACTCCAACACAGCTAATGATTAGGGAGT
>JBEQAC010000362.1:0-3009 GCA_041640535.1 Bacillaceae bacterium | reverse complement strand
CAAGCACCTGCTCCTCAACCAGAGCAAGCACCTGCGAATCAACAGAATCAAGGGTCTAATCAGGCTGAAACTACGCAGGGAATTAGTGCATTTGAGTCAAAAGTAATTGAACTTACCAATAATGAAAGAAAGAAAAATGGATTATCTGCTTTGCAGACACATACAGACTTAAGTAATGTAGCACGTAAAAAGTCAGATGATATGCAAGCAAACAATTACTTTTCTCATACAAGTCCAACTTATGGTTCACCGTTTGACATGATTAGAGATTTTGGTGTTTCATATAAAACAGCTGCAGAAAACATTGCTCAAGGACAGCCAACTCCTGAGGAGGTTGTAAATGCTTGGATGAATAGTGAAGGTCACCGAAAAAATATTCTAAACGGTTCTTTTACCCATATTGGTGTTGGTCATACAGAAAACGGTCACTATTGGACACAGATGTTTATCGGCCAGTAACGAAAAAACAGTGGTATTAACCACTGTTTTTTCAATTAGAAAGGGGGAACGAAAGTGGAACCCATACCAGATTATTTAAAAGAAGATTTAAATCTTTTGTTTGTTGGATTTAATCCAAGTATTCGTTCAAGTGAAACGGGACATCATTTTGCAAACCCAAATAATCGGTTTTGGACCATTTTATTTAAAGCTGGAATGACTCAGTGGAAATTTACAGCATCAGAAGATTATAAGCTTTTAGATTTTGGAATAGGATTAACGAATATCGTTTCTAGACCAACAAAAGCAGCAGATGAAATCACAAAACAAGAATATGAGGTGGGGAGAGGAGTATTAAAGGAAAAGATTAAGTATTTTAAGCCGAAAGTTGTTTGTTTTGTTGGAAAAGGGGTTTATCAAGAATACAGTAAAATTAAAAAATGTCCATGGGGTCCTCAGGAAAAAAGGATGGTTGCTGGGACGATTGACTTTGTTGCCCCTTCATCAAGTGGTCTTGTTAGGATGAAAATAGAAGATATTATCTCAATCTATAGTGAGCTTTCAAAACTAATCGGAACAAATAAGTAAAAATCTAAAAGTTCAGATTAGAATTACTTATTCTCTAGGTATTGACCAAAGATTCAATAGTAGATAAATTTAATGAGGATAATGGTTAATTGGAGGGAAAAATGAACCTATTAAAGAAACTAATCCTCGTTTTTATCGGACTTATTTTAACGTCATTTGGAATAAAAATTCTATCTCTTAGTCTTTTAACTTTTGGTGGAACTGCTGGAATTGCAACTATTTTAACATATACTTCTGATATATCTTGGGGAATGTGGTTCTTTATCATTAATTTACCCTTCTTTGTCATTTCGATTTATCAGCTTGGAAAATGGTTTACCATTTCAAGTGTTCTTTCAATTACTGCCATTTCTTTTATCAGGGATCTATTGGATTTATGGATACCACCAACAGATATGAATATTTGGGTTTCTTCCATTTTAGCTGGTTTACTTATTGGAATTGGGGTTACCTTCGTTTTAAATAACGGGTCCTCCTTGGGCGGAATTCATATATTAGGTATATACTTAGAACAAAAGCTTGGACTAAATAGAGGAGTCGTCATCTTTTTATGTGACTCACTGATTATCTTGTCAGCAATTGCGATTGTTGGATGGTCGAATGCTCTTCTATCAGTACTATGTATTTTTATTGCAAGTAGTCTCATTGGACGTTATAAAAAATCGCCAATTAAAGAAATGGTGAAAGATAACGAAGAAACAGTCTTAACTGACAGGAGTATTCAATCATAATAAAAAGCATTGGAATTAATTTTCCAATGCTTTTTATTATACCAATTCATAGAAATTCATTGAATTATATGAATAGTATTGATAAAATCGTACCATTCATTTGTAAGTAGACATCATAAAAAAGGGGATAATAAATTCATGAAATGCGTATCAATTGATCTAGACGGAACATTGCTTAATACAGAACATATCATTTCTGATGAGGACCAAGAGGTAATTAAAAAATTAAAAGATAGTGGTGTAGATGTTATTATTAACACCGGGCGACAATACAAAGATGTTGTGAAAATTGAAGGAGTATCGGACTTAGACTGTCCGATCTTTTGCTTAAATGGATCGATGATTTATTCTGCTAATGGTGAAACTTTGTATGAAACTACATTAAATTTCTCCGTGTATAAGGAACTCGTTTCAATCTTAAAGAGCTTAAAAGTAGGAATTTTAGTGTATACAAACCAAGGAGGATTTCCGGCAACTCTGCCACACCTACGGAATAAATCTACAGATGAAATCATGAACATGTTTGAACAGCAAAATTATGAAAACATTGTAGAAATCGAGGATATTAAAATTTATAAGTTAATCGCATGGGTTCAAAAGGGACAAGAGGCTAGAATAGAAAAGGTAAAGGAAAAACTCCAAGCATTAACTACCATTGCCTATTCATCTTCTTTTCCAAACAATGTAGAGGTTACTTCCATTGAAGCTCAAAAAGGGAAAGCCATAAAGCGTTATGAAAAGATCATGAATACTTCTTATACAGAAATTTATTCCTTCGGAGACGGTGGGAATGATGTTTCTCAATTCGAAATTTCTACCGTTTCATTTGCGATGGAAAATGCACCTGATAGTATTAAGGAAAAAGCCACACATGTCACCAAAAGCAATAACGAAAGTGGAGTTTCTTATGCAATAAAAAATATCTTGAACCTAATTTAAAAAGGCTGTTTCCTAAAGGATTGTTGTTATTATAACGAATTAACTTTAATTAGATGGGACTTACTTGATCGGAACGGAAGGTGTGTGACTCCTGCGGGAACTGCAGGATGGATGAGACCCCGCAGGTACGAGGAGGCTCATCACCTGCCCCGCGGAAAGCACATACCTGGAGTGCAAATCAACATACCTTAGTTAAATAGCAACAAAGTTTACGAAAACAGCCTTTTAAAAATATCATTCCAAATTATGTAACTTTTCCCTTTTTATAATCGTATATCAACTATATAATCAAATAAACATTTGGTTCGTATCA
>JBEQAC010000361.1:0-3032 GCA_041640535.1 Bacillaceae bacterium | reverse complement strand
TTGTTTCCAAAAGGATATATTCTTCATAAAATAGCTGTTGACGCATGTAAACAAGCGGGATTTGTCCCTAACATTACCTCAGAAGGAGAGGATATGGATGCAATTAAGGGGCTTGTTTCTGCAGATATAGGTGTGAGTCTATTACCTGATAGTACTTTATCGGACACGACACCAAGATTTACGGTGAAAGTTCCCATTGATACACCTCAGGTAAAACGAACAGTGGGGATTATTACACCTACCACAAGAGATTTATCGCCTTCAGAACAGAATTTTTTTCAGTTTACAAAAGATTTCTTTACGATTTTGGAGCAATACCAATAACAAACGGAGGCTGTCACATCAGTGCTTGGCACTTTGCATGTGAACAGCCTCCTTTTTATAAAAGAACTTTTGATTGAAAATCCGCTAAAAACGGAACCAAAAGATAGCTAAGAAATATATAAGCATCGTGGCTAGGGCGATCGGAACACCATACATTGCCCATTCCTTACTTGTTATTTGAAGCTTACCTGCTGCAATGATGTTTGGAATATTACCTGGAATCAACATTCCCCCACTAATAAGTAAACCTAATAGAATAGCCCTGATCGATAACTCACTCATGTTTGGACTGATTTCCGCAGCCGCTAGAGTAGCATTGTCTAATACCGCAGATATTATATTAATCCAATACAAAAGAGATGGTTTTAACCCTAGAAAATATAAGTTGATTAAAGGTTCAAACCCAGCCCCTAAGAACGTAAGTCCCATTATAAAAAAATAAATCTTTAATGCACGAATTAGGATTTCTTCGTAACTTTCATTATTTGAGTAATCTCCATTTTTACTTTTTCTCGGTAAAGGCTTATTTACGATTATTGCGCCCATCAAACCAAATAGGACGAGAGCAACTAATATCTCTGGACCAATTAGTCTTATTAGATACGTAAAATTTTCATCAAGCTTACTAATCGCAATAGTTGAAAGAGGCTCACCGATCGGTGTGAGAGCGGCTCCAAGACCAATTGAAAAGCATGAAATAACAACAAACCGAATTTCTGATTTGCGATCAAGCTGTAAAGCAGTCACAATTAAAACTAAAACAAGCGCCGCAATAATTGCCGTAATCAAACTTGATACTAACCCCAAAAGAATAACGGTTAAAGCAATAAATGACCGAAAAGGCATCCAACGGCTAAAACCTGTTATTGCTTTTTCTAACGGAGCTTGAAACCACTTAAATAATAAACCGGCCCCAAGGACCGCAATGGTAATGTTAATCGGTGAGGTCGCCGCCTTAATAAATAACGTACCATTCCAAACACCGCTCATTGTAGCTGCACTAATTCCCATTAGAAACAAGAAGATTTCTAAATTTTTCTCTACTACTCTTACTGATAATGGTAAAAGCAAAACTAAAAGAAATATGAGAGTTAATCCTATAACCATTTCAACCCGCTCCATATACATACTTTCCCACAAATCATGGTGGGATTTTATATTTATATGCGTGTATATGGACAAACTTTCCAAATAAGCAATAAAAAGCCTTAGCAACAACAAAGGTCACTAAGGCTTTTACTATTCACCTATATTAGCACTTAATTTAATCGCATTCGCTAACAACTTTACGGTTGTTGGATGCAACAATCCTTCTTCTCGGTGAGCAGGTGTAAAACAAACAACTTGCCCTTTACCAAATTTGTGTTCCCAGCCAGCAATTGAAGTTCCATCAACTGACTCAGATTTCAAGAAAACATTTGTATTTTCCTCATCACAATAAACAAAATAGTGTTCATCTAGAAACGAAAACGTTTCTTCATTGCTGTTTAATCCCATATTTTCTCTTTCGAAGTATGTAACAACTTGGTGATCGGCTGGATGATACTTAAAATATCCTTTAAGAACAGTCGTATAGTCCTCAAATTGTTCATAGGATGCTAGACCAGAATGCCAAGCTATCCATCCCCCACCTTCGTTTACGTAGCTATTTATTGCTTTAGCAGCACCCTCGTCCATCCACGTCTCCACTTGTGGCTCCTGAGGATTTAGGCGGTTTTCAGCAAAAAGGACAACGACATCCGGCTTAGTCTTCAATTTATCTACTAATTCTTTAACCGTTGCGTATTCTACCTCGACTTGATTTAATTGCTCAATCGCATGTTCAAAGGATCTCTTCGAAAGCTTCTCCTCATGATAAAAATCACCTAAAATAGCAAGTACTCGTTTTGTCATTTTTTTCACTCCTAAATGGTCATTGGTTGACCTTATAAATTAATAAATGAAAGAAAATGTTTTATAACTCTAATGGGCAAAATAAATTAACTTCAAACGATGTTAGAACATCTACCAAACTAAGCTCTCCAATCGATTTATCCCGCTTCAAAAGGACTTGTATGTTATTAATAATAACATACATCGAACACTTTTCTTCCATTATATATGTCACAGCTTGAATGATCGGTACGTATTAGCAAGTTAAGGAAGCTCTTTCACTCGTTTGGGCTATTTTAATAAACATATCTTTAAAAATCTGATTCCTATGAATACTATTCGCATAGCGAATGAAATGTCTCGATTGGTCAAAACTCCAGGTTGCCTGATCTGTTAATATTGGACTGTGTACGAGTTGAGTTGGTACCCACTCTGGCTGATTTAAATAACCAATCGTGGATATATCCCAAATAACCCTTGAGTAGCCAAAATGATCATTATGACAATCTTTAAATGTATCATATAAAAAGTCCCCTATTGCCCCTTGTCCTTTCACATATGTTTCTATTTCGGAAAGAGTTGTGATCAAGTGTGAGGCAACCCCCTGACATGGTATGAGAATAAGGGGAACACCACTATTTAGTATAATTCTTGAAGCATGTAAATCTTGATGTAAATTAAATTCTTTCGTATCCTGCCAATGTAAAGCATGTCCACCGAGCCATACAACGACAATTTTTTCTATGATTTTAGGTTCGAGTAATATAGCCGATGCAACATTTGTAATGGCACCTATTGCAACCACATATAATGGATCATCATTTGAAGAATTCATT
>JBEQAC010000360.1:0-3037 GCA_041640535.1 Bacillaceae bacterium | reverse complement strand
TAGAAATAAAGAAAGGGGATATGATTATTCTTCTTTCAGATGGGGTAACTGAATGTAGAGTAGGCAACAGTTTTATTGAACGTGAGGAAGTAACCCGAATGATCAGAAAATATCTTCATTTATCTGCACAAGAAATGGTGGAAGGAATTTACCAAGAGTTTGAGAAGCTTTCTAATTATGAACTAAGAGATGATTTTACGATGATTATTTTAAAAAGAAAGGTTTAAAGGTAGAAATAATCGGGTAAAGGACAAGCAATCAAGGATAAGGAGTGACAAAATGAATATTGGGATAACCATCAAAAAAGAAAAAGATCTAGTCTATGTGGTCCTGGGCGGAGAGATTGATGCGTACACTGCTCCCAAATTAAAAGAGGAACTCTTGCCATTTACACAAATGAATAAAGCTAATTTAATCGTTAATTTAGAAGATGTGACATATATGGATAGTACAGGCTTAGGTGTTTTTATTGGTCTTTTAAAAAATATTCGTCAAAATAATGGAACTTTAAAGCTTGTCGGATTATCTGAACGACTAGAACGTTTATTTTCAATTACAGGTTTGACTGAAATTATGGATATTACGAGCAAAGTGGAGGGTGGCGTTCAATGACACAACCATATGACTATGTCGAAATGAAAATTCCAGCGAAGCCTGAATATGTTGGGATCATTCGCTTAACTCTTTCGGGAATTGGAAGTAGAATGGGATTTTCGTACGAAGAGATTGAGGATTTGAAGATTGCGACAAGTGAAGCGTGTACGAACGCCGTTCATCATGCCTACGAACGAGAAGTAGAAGGTGGAATTACGGTAGGCTTTGGTTTATACCCTGATAAATTAGAAGTTATGGTTGCAGATCGAGGAAAAAGCTTTAACTATGATGAAATAAAAAAAGAGATTGGTCCTTACGATAAGGAGAATGAACAGCTCCCAGAAGGAGGGCTGGGCCTGTATTTAATTGAAACCCTCATGGATGAGCTGAAAATATTTATTGATTCTGGAGTAACTGTCTATATGACAAAGTATTTACAGAAAGAGCGGGTGGGGAGCGATGATAAAACCATCTCAACCTCAATCACAAACTAAGAATGAGATCTATGAGCTAATCAATAAATATCAAACTTTACATGATCAATCAGCTGAAAAATTGTTAGTCGAGAAATATAAAAAGTTAGTTGAATCGTTGGCTCGAAAATATTCGAGAGGAAGAGAGTTTCATGAGGACCTAGTCCAAGTGGGGATGTTAGGTTTATTAGGGGCCATACGAAGATTTGATACATCCTTAAATAAATCGTTTGAGTCATTTGCGGTACCAACGATCATAGGAGAAATAAAACGATTCCTCCGAGATAAAACCTGGAGTGTTCATGTTCCGAGAAGGATAAAGGAGTTAGGTCCAAAGCTCAAAAACACAGTAGACGATTTAACAACGGAACTACAAAGGTCGCCTAAAGTTGAGGAGATTGCGGATGCTATAGGGGTGTCTGAAGAAGAAGTGTTAGAGGCAATGGAAATGGGGATGAGTTATCAGGCTTTATCGATGGATCGTTCAATCGATGCTGACGCAGAAGGTGGAGATGTGACACTTCTTGATATCGTAGGGAAACAAGAATATGGATACGAACGAGTGAATCAACGATTAGATTTAGAAAGCATACTCCACGTTCTAAATGAACGTGAGAAGCAAATTATTCATTACACCTATATGAAAAACTTAAGTCAGAAGGATACCGGTGAGATATTGGGGATTTCCCAAATGCATGTCTCACGATTACAAAGAAAAGCGCTAGAGAAGTTGAAGGAAGCCATTCATGTATAGTCGGAGTGTTATAAAATGGAGAGATGGGTAACATCAGAGCGAATTGAAGCATGTGGATATCAGATCCCAAAGAAAAATCGAGAAATTAGCGGCGATTGTTATTATATAAAAGAAACGAAGGACTACTTCCTTTGTGGGATGGCAGATGGACTTGGTAGTGGAGAGGCTGCCCATGAAGCTTCCTCTGCTGTCGTCCATATTATGAAAGAAAATCATATAGATGATGTCCACACTCTCATGAGAAAATGCAATGAAGTTTTAAAGAAAAAACGTGGAGCTGCTGTTGCCATCTTAAAAGTAGATTATCAATCCGAGGAATTTGTTTATAGCTGTGTAGGAAATATTAGCTTTTTTCTGTATACTCCATTTGATAAATTAATCTACCCATTGCCTGTCATGGGATACTTATCTGGAAAACCTCAGCATTTTTATACTCAACGTTTCCCCTATCAGAAAAACTCAATCTTTTTATTTCATACGGATGGTTTAAGATTGCCATCTGTTAAATCGCTGTTAAAGAATATACCTAAGGTAAACGAGTTAGTGTTGACCTTAAAAAGGTATGAAGAACATCGGAATGATGACTTTACGTTTGTTGCTGGGATACTAAATTAGGGAAGGGGTTCCCTTCCCATTTCAAATATCTTTTAAAATATCTGCCGATGCAGCGTCGCTTTCATCAAAGGTGAGTACCTCACTAACATCCTGATACGATTCTCCATAAATTTGTTTATCCTTATACGTATGAATCATTTTGTACGTTTTTTTCATTCCTTCATAGATTTCTTCTTCATTTTGTTCTGTTGGTGACCAAAAGAGAATTTCCAATTCGTTGATCTCGTTCGTTGCAAGTGAGCGCCTTCTATATCCAATCGATGATGCGTGATGGAATCCTTCGCGTTTATAGAATCGAAGCCGCTTTTTTGAATCGGAATCCTCATAATTGACTGGTTCCACTTCAAGGATGATGGGCTTTTCTTTTTCTTTTAGTTTGTCTAGTAATTGATGCCCGAGTCCCATTCCACGAGCATCCTTTGATACAAACAAATAATCAATAAAAATAAAGTCATCTAATTCTACATACATTAACACGTGGTTCGGACCTTCATCTTTGTGGTAAATATCTCCGCGTTCTTTTAATAACACTTCCATATGCTCTTTCGATTTCATTTCCTCGACAGGAAAGTATTGATTTAGTTTTTCGTACCAATTCATA
>JBEQAC010000359.1:0-3042 GCA_041640535.1 Bacillaceae bacterium | reverse complement strand
ATGCTGCGTCCATAACTGGCGATGATTCAGGAAACATCATATCTTCAAAAAATCCGATACTATCTAGGCCCTTATATCCTGCAAAAACAAGTCCAGAAAATAAGACAGGTACAATGAATAATAAGATGATGATAATTGCCCAAAAATGCTTTCGGTCTTTTCGAATCGCGACTGTTGGAGTTTTTCCAGTGAATTCTTCAATCGCATGAATTCGTTTCGGTAATGGAGGATGTGTGGACAACAACTCCATCAAGGTCGTAAGAAACCCTTTTTTCTCATTATACTGAATGAGATAATCACTAAGATTAATCTTTTGAAACAATCTTTTTCCAGCCGCAAAAACAAGCAACCCGCTCACCGCTCGCTCTGGGTTCCCCGTATAATGAGCAGCCATTCGGTCACATGTATATTCACAGCTACGAGAATAAGCCAAACCTAGAAAAGGAACCCACATCGCAGGGAAAACAAGCAACTGTTTAAATACGTGGTTTCTCTTGATGTGTGCTAATTCATGAGCAATGACAAAATCTACTTCCTCATTGAATTTCTCTTCCCCAATTTCAACATAATCGGAATATAAAATCACCATGTTTTTTCCAAAGAATCCAAATACCTTTGTAGCAAATGCATTTAAAATACCACCAGATTCAACAATATAAACCTCAGGTACTTTTGGCAGCTTCATCTTCTCGGATAACTCAACAACCTTTTGATAAATCTCTGGAAATTGTGATTCTCGAAGGCGAACACCATTCACCTGGATATGTGCCATTGAAATCGCATGACTGAACAATGTTAGTAATCCAAGAGCAATAAAAATCATCGCACCAATAATCGAAAATAATAGCCATAATGCGATTGAAATCGAAGCTACAATACATAAAGCAAATAAAAGATCCTCTCGTTTATGTACAAGCGTAGATGGAGATTGAGACTGAGTCTGATCCATAAAAAACAAACACCCCTATTTCTAAAATTTAACAAACAATATCGAGTGTACCGCCAAACTGGTATTTTTTGCAATCATTTTCTCTCCATAAAGAAAAAAATAGTACTACCACCCTGCGATTACAGGTGATTGTACTATTATTTGTAGATACCATGCTTAATAATCTTAAAATACACATCAATTTCTTCTTCGAATTGCTGTAAGTTTTTTAACGGATCAAATACTTCTTGTCTATAGTTGTTTACATACTTTACAGTTAACTGCTCCAAAATTAACCTTGTCAATTCAATAATATGATCAGCATCCACCTTGAGCTCTTGTTGATCAAGTAGTTCTTTCATATAGACTGAGTGAAAGATATCATCAGATTCATACTGTTCCCATTGCTGTTGATATCGATCCTCCATCTCTTCCCTTAAGCTGGCAGGTGCTTGTAGCATTGCCTTCATTAAAAACTCAGACTCATGCTGATACTTAAAGGCAAGTCTATGCTTAATTAAAATAATCGCTTTAATACGCTCAAAAAAATCATTGCTCTCAATAAGTTGGACTTCCTTCATTGTTTCGGTCGTAAGTAACTCACGCACATGGTCCACTAAATACAAAAACAGATTTTTTTTGCTTTTGAAATAATGAAACAGAATTCCTTTTGATATTCCTGCCTTACTCGTAATTTGGTCTGTGGTTGTGTGATCATATCCATTTTTTGCAAACTCTTCAATACAAATGGACAAAATATGCTCCTTTTTTTCAGCAGGAAGCTTTTCAAAAGCAGAATACAAACTAGAACACCTCTTTTTCAAAGGCTGTTTTCTAAAAGATTGTTGTTTTTAAAACAATTAGATGAGGCAGGGGTGATTGGAACGGAAGGTGTGTGACTCCGCGGGATCTGCAGGAATGATGAGACCCCGCAGGCACGAGGAGGCTCATCACCTGCCCCGCGGAAAGCACACACCTGAAGTGCAAATCAACCTACCTTCGTTAAATAGTAACAAATTTTACAAAAACAGCCTTTTCAATTAATCCAACATCCTATCATGAAATATGATGTCAATTCAACTTTTAAACTGCGATGTCCTTTCGCTGATAGACAAAAAAGGCTGCAGCTAAACTTCCAAAAATAAGAACAAGCAGGATACTCATATAAACCGGGTTTAATGCTTGATCTGTAATAATATCTGCAGCATCAACATATTTAAACGGAGTGAAATAACGCAAGAACTCAGCCTTTTCACTTAAACCTGCCATCACCTGTAAAAAATACGTACCAAGTACAATTCCAAGTGATATAGATAGGATGTTTCTCGTTTTCCTCATCATCGTTGAAAGCATAAATGAGAGGGATGCAAAGGTTAAGTGAAGGATAAACGCACCTACCGATAGCAAGGCAAACGTGCTCATTGTAAACGAATCCTCTGAAAGTTGAAAACCTACTAAACTAACAATCGCTGTGACCATATTAAAAATAAATAAATTTACAACGACCAAGCTTAATTTTTCAAAGATAATTTGGGACCTTGCTACTGGCTTGGATAATAAAAATTCAATCGTCTTTTCATTTTCTTCTTTCGCGACAATAGTTGACGCTAATAAACCTGCGTAAATGCTTCCAAACAGCGTCAGCATAAAATACACTTCAACACCGTAAAAACCCAATAATGTACTGAAATCCAGACGGTCCATACCAAATACTTTCTTTAACGATTCTGGATAGGCTTTTAATAGTTCTTGCATGCTTTGTTGTTCTGCGGCCATTTGTGGATAGATTGCCAGCATCATGAAGGTAAAGCCACCAATCACAATACTCCAAATAATCAATGCCTTTAAATTCCTTTTAAATTCCCGTTTAAAAATCATCTCATCCCTCCCCCCATTTACCGTTCATAGTAGTGCATAAATACTTCTTCAAGTGAAGGCTCTTCAATCAAAATGTCCACAAACTCGTGATTCTGCAATTCTCTAAGAAGCATTTGAATGTCTCCACTAAACAAGAATTTTAAATGCTCTCCCATTACTTCTTGATTCACAATCCCTTCTAATTGCAAATATAATCCTTCTGGTTGGGGATGAGTCAGGGTAATTGTTTTGATTTT
>JBEQAC010000358.1:0-3046 GCA_041640535.1 Bacillaceae bacterium | reverse complement strand
ATTTCTTCTTCATCAAGCCTAGAATAAACATCCGCAATTCCCATTTTCGCTTGATATACATACCCTTGTACTTCACTTAAAGCAATCGGTGTTTTCGCATAATCTCCATTTCGATGAACAACAGAGTCTCCTGAATCCTTCCACCCCTGATTTGCTATCCCCTTGCTTGATTCTTGGTGATATTCAACAAATAAATCGCCATCACGGTCACCAAACTCATTAATCCAATTTAATGCATCATCGATGTTTGGTTGAATATCACGTACAAGGTCTAAATCTCCTGTCCATTTCACATACTCCGTCACTAGCATTAAAAATAATGGGGTTGCATCAATCGTTCCATAATATGGTGTGAATGGAATTTGATTTGTATTGGCTAGTTCTCCAAAACGAATCTCATGCATGATTTTCCCAGGCTGTTCATCTCTCCAAGGATCTAGATTTTGACCTTGCGTACTTGCCATTGTTAAAATCGTCCCTTTTGCAACCTCAGGATTAAAGGCAAGCATTTGTAATGCAGCTATCAGGCTATCTCGTCCAAATGGCACTCCAAACCACGGTAAGCCAGCCACTGGGAAATCTCCAAACCCGAGATCTGTTAACAGGACGCGGAGATCGCCAATTCCTCGGTCCACTAACCGTTGTAGAGGTTCAAAATCTGTTGTTACCTTTGTAATTTTTTCATCCCACTTTTTATATGAAGCTTTTAATTTTTCAAGCGCTTCGTTTGGTTCTAATATTGATTTGGTTTCTTCGCTTCCAATTTGCGGTTGAATCATGAACGTAACCGAATCCTCTTCTCCATGAGATAAGTGGAAATCAAATGAAATATCTCCTTGCTGTGTGACAGCCTTGGCTTCTTTATTCCAAGAGATATGAGTTGTACGCTTCAGATCATCTGCCCCATCATAATGGAAGCTGAAGGAGTTTCCTTCGATACTTTCGCCACTACGTTTTCCAATTTCGCCATATTGGAACCCTCGAATGATAAACATATCAAGAAAATCAGTATCGACATGAACACTAATCTCAAAGTCTACTGGCTTTGGAAAATAATTTTTCACTTTAATGGTTTCGTATAAAACACCCTCATAGATGAATCGTTGTCTCTCAAGCTCTACTGATTCTCTCCATAAGATAAGTTCACCGTCTTTTTCCATATGTGGATTGGTTAAAAGGATCTTTGCCATATAATTTTCAGATGCCTCTGAGTAAAGCAAAATCGGCTCTTCTCCATTAATTCGTAAATCCAACTTACTTAAAAAACGTGTGTCTTTCGTATAAAGTCCTAATCCATACGGGTGGTCACTTGGTATATTTCCTTTTGTATCCGTCAGAAAAAATAAATCATTTTCTTTAATTACTCGATAATCCATATTGTTCCTCCTTATATCCGAAACGTTTTGGAAAATGACCAAAAAATTTTGAATACTTCTCTTTGTGATATCTTCCGCTTTCTCCCCGAAACGTTTCGGATTTATTCTTTTTAAAAACCACTATTCTGTGGCTTTATTTTAGTGCTGCCGTTGATTCACGAATCATCAGCTTTGTATTTAATGTGATCATGTGCTGCTCCAGATTTCCTTCCAGCATGTTAATCAAAAGATTAGCGGATTGATAGCCAAGCTCGAAAATATTTTGGGACACAGTTGTTAATGGTGGATTAGAATATGCTGCAAGGGTAATATCATCATAACCTACTACCGATAAATCATTTGGTACATTTTTACCTAGCTCATTCGCTGCTTTGATTGCACCAAATGCCATTAAATCACTTGCGCAAAAAATGGCTGTAATCTCAGGATATTTCTTCAGAAGCTTTAAGGCCTCTTCTCTTGCCTTTTCCTCTTCAAATTTACCATCTACAATCCATTCTTTTTTTACTGATAAGCCTGATGCTTGGATTGCATCAATATATCCTTCTAGTCTTCGTTGACTAACAAACGCACGACTATGTCCATTTATCATCCCAATATGTTTATGCCCTAGGTCTAGTAAATGATTAACTGCTTTTCTTGCCCCTAAAACATTATCTGTTGTTACATATCCAACGGTATCCGATTCAATCGGGATATCAATCAAGATACAAGGAATGTCACTTTCGACAACTTCCTTTAGATAAGGATCATCTGTTTTAATTCCTTGAATGATTGCTCCATCCACTCGACGCTCTCGACAAAGCTGCGTATATGTTTTTTCCCTCTGCTTTGTGGAATTTGTGCTGAAAAGGACTAAATCATAATCTTGTTCAGAGACAAATTCGTTTACCCCAGCTAGAACTGAAAAGGTGATTTGATCCTTCATACTCTCGCGACTTAACCCAGAAACTAATAATCCGATCGTTTTAGATTTTTTCATTACTAGACCTCTAGCAAGCGTGTTTGGACTATAATTTAGTTCCTTCGCAATTTGCATGATTTTTGCGCGAGTTTTTTCGTTTACATCGGAATACCCATTTAATGCTCTTGAAACAGTGGTAACCGAAACACCCGCAACTCTTGCAATATCCTTAATTGTAGTCACATTATATTCCTCCAAAACGTTTCGGATGTTTTCCATGAATGAATCATAACACACAAACGAAAACGGTTGCAATAAAAACAAAAAAAATTTATGCAAAGTGAAGCTACTAGTCAGTCTGTTTGCTTTCAATGGTCTCATAACAACAATCATAAATAAAAAATTGGTAAGCAAGTTTTCACTCACCCACCAATTTATAAAATTATTGTTTCGCCGTTAACTGGTTCATAAATTTATCCGCTGATGATATTTCAATTCCTTGGTAGTAGTGTGTGAGGATTTGTTGATAGTTTTTCCCATCCTCTGCCATGAAGTGAGCGCCGTATTGGCTCATTCCTACGCCATGACCAAATCCTTTTGTCGTGATGACAACTTGGTTGCCTTTTCGTTCCCAAGTAAAGTCTGAGGATTTCAAATCCAGTGCCTCACGGATCTCTCTCCCAGAAAAAGTTTTACCTCCGACTTCTACACTGCCTACTCGATTCGATTTTGTTCTTTCTTTTACCGTTCCGATCGCTTGACTATC
>JBEQAC010000357.1:0-3050 GCA_041640535.1 Bacillaceae bacterium | reverse complement strand
GTTCTTCAATTAATTACTCTTGATGCAAAAGAATTCCCAATGGGTAACTATAAAGTGGAAGTTGCTCAAGTGAATGCAGTGGATGTAAATGATGTGCTTTCTCGTCAAGCGGAAGTAGAAGATGCATTAAACGCAGTGATTGCAAACAAAGGACTAGATTTATTCTTGTTTGTTGTAACGGATATTTTAAATAATGATTCAGTAGCAATTGCTCTTGGTGAACAAACTCAAGCAGTTGAGAAAGCATTTAATGTTACATTAGAAAATAACACGGCTATGCTAAAAGGTGTTGTATCACGTAAGAAGCAGATTGTTCCTGTTTTGACTGACGTGTTTAATGCACTTTAATTAGTGATGGACTGTTAAAGGGAGTGCTAAATCTTAAATGGTTTAGCGCTCTTTTTCTGTGCAAATGGAAATTAGGAAAAAAGGGGAAATCCACTTTTAAAAACAAAAATAGTGGATTTCCCCTTTTTATTACCAAATACCTCTAGTAAAATGCTAAACTATTAATAGTGTGTCCTTCGAGATGCTAAGGTTCGTCTACTAAAGAGACTTGAAACCAACCAGGATTGGTGCTTTTTGTAATTTTGACTGTTAGGTCATTTATCTCATGGATCAAGTAAATTAGATCGGTTTTTTGAATCTGCATTTCTTTTTGTATTTTTAAGGTGTGTAGAGCATATTGAGCATATTTTTGATAGATATTCATCTAAATCCAACTCCTTATTATGCTTGTAAGACTCTATTCCCGATTCTACATACCCATAAACATGTCAAACGAAAATGCAATTTACATATTAATGATGAAAGAAAGGGGTAGAAAGTTACGTGAAGCTGAAAACTAGACTCTATTTGGGATTTGGTCTCGTTTTACTTGTCATGACCATCATTCTAGCGATTGTGATTAACATGTTTATAACACAAAATTCCCAAGTAGATGAAATTGTGAGAGATCGTTATGAAAAAATTAGGCTTAGTAATCTCATTCGATATGAAATTGGAATAATTGGAAGGGAACTAAATAAGCTAGCTATTATTGAGGATTATGAGCCTGGTCGTGAAAAGCTTAAGACTTTGGAATTATCCTATTATTCAATAAACGAAACCCTAGTATCACTTGAAAGGATGGCCAATCGAGACGATGTTTATGTCCTTCTCTCGGACTTGAAAACTGATTTTGTAGGGTATAAAACACTCGTTGATACAATTCTGGCAATGGATCCTACTAGAACAACAAGTGAACTACGGATCCAACTACAGGAAGCAGAAGTGAGAAGGGTCATCATTGTTGATAAGATCGATGAATTAATTTCTGTCCAAGAAGACGCCATGGAAGAAACTTTACATGAATCTGAAGCTACCAACAATCAAGCCATGTTTTATATTACTATTTTTACGATTGTTGGAATTATAGTTGGCTGTGGGATGGCATTTTTTATCGTAAGACTATTCACACAGCGATTAGATCGTGTGAAAAATGTGATGCGAAGCATTGATTACAATGAGGAAAAATATCCACGTATTGAGTACATCACCAAGGATGAAATCGGGGAAATTGCGATTGCCTACAATGAGATGGCAAATGCACTAGAGGTGCATGAGCGAGCAGAACGAGAGTATAAAGAAGATATTGAAGAACAAAATTGGTTGAAAACAAAAATTACAGAACTATCGTTAATGTCACAAGGGATGTTAGACCTTACATCACTATCAACTCACTATATTCACTCTCTTTCAAAAATCGTTCAAGCGCACTATGGGGTGATTTATAAGAAAGAGGATTTTGAATCTCAACAAATCCTTACGAAACTATCATCCTATGCATTTGTACAAGATACTCATACCACTGTTGGAAAAGGGAAAATCCTAGTTGGTGAAGGACTAGTGGGACAGTGTGCGCTTGATAACCAAACGATTGTATTAGATGCGGTCCCATCAGATTACATCAAAATAAGTTCTGGTTTGGGTGAAACTGAGCCTCGAAATCTTATGATTGTTCCAATCTCATTTGAGGGAGAAGTGTTAGCGGTGTTAGAGCTAGCGTCTGTTCGAGGTTTTACGAAAATCGAACAAGATTTCATTCAACAAGCGTCAAACCAATTAGGAGTTACCCTAAATCGAGTTGAAAAGCATCTACAAGTTCAGCAGCTTCTTGAGGAATCTCAAACTTTAAATGAAGAGCTCCAGACTCAATCGGAAGAATTGCAAATGCAGCAGGAAGAGCTACGTACGATGAACGATGAGCTTGAAGCACAATATCGCACTTCTGAACAAAAAACGTTTGAACTTGAAAAATATCAAAACGAACTAGAAGTGAAAAATCAGGAAATTGTGTTAGGTTCTAGATATAAGTCAGAATTTTTAGCGAATATGTCCCATGAATTACGTACACCATTAAATAGTTTAATTATCTTAGCTCAAATGCTGTACGAAAATAAGGATACAAACTTAACTCAAAAGCAAGTGGAGTACGCTAGTACAATCTACTCATCAGGAAATGATTTATTACAACTGATCAATGACATTTTAGATTTATCTAAAATTGAATCAGGAAAAGTCGATATTGTTCAGGGTGAAGTGGTCGTAGATGAGATCATCGTAACAGCAGAACGTCAATTCTTACCGATTTCAAAGAAAAAAGACATTGATTTTATCATTGAAAAAGAAGAAAACTTACCAACGATTATTTTTACAGATGATCAGAAGTTGAATCAAATCTTGAAGAATTTATTATCAAATGCTTTTAAGTTTACGGAATCCGGTCATGTCGTATTAAAGCTTGGTATTGCTAGTCGTTCAGAAAAACATCAAGCTGGGCAGTATCTCGCTTTTTCGGTTACAGATACTGGGACAGGAATTCCGAAGGCTAAGCAAGAATTGATCTTCGATGCATTTATGCAGGCGGATGGAACGACGAGTCGAAAATATGGTGGAACTGGGTTAGGTCTTTCTATTTCAAAGGAATTGGCAGAGCTACTTGGAGGCTATCTGGTCTTACAAAGTGAAGAAGGAATAGGTAGTACTTTTACCTTGTATCTTCCTTTACT
>JBEQAC010000356.1:0-3058 GCA_041640535.1 Bacillaceae bacterium | reverse complement strand
TGTTTTCCCCATATGCATCTGCGATATTTTTGTACCTAGTGCATCTTTCCCTCCCAATAATAAAACAAATACTACAATACAACTGACTAACGCAATCCCTCTTGGAGAAAAAACAAACTTCCCTTGTCTACGAAGAACGGAACCTATATTTTTAAATCTTCCTGCACGAATTGGTGCTTCAACATATCGATATGATAATCCCGCAACCACTAATGTTGCGGTGATTTGAAAAATGACCCGAGTGATAGAAACTCCCTCTGTATTAATGGTAGGAGTCGTTAAAATAATAATGATATAATGCCAAAGATAAATACCATATGAACGAACCCCAATCCACCGAATAGGTTTGATGCTAATGACTTTAGCAAGAATACTAGCTGGATGAGCTAATGCTGCTACCAATAAAACTGTAACAAATGATAAAATAAACATGCCGCCACGATAAAGAAATGGATCGTATTGTGATGTCTTCCAAAACATCATTAGAATCATAACTAACCCAATCACCGCTACAGATTCAAGCACAATACTAGCAGATCTAATTAATGTTTTTGATAATTTTTGACTTGGCCAAACAAAAGCAAGTGCTGCACCAAGTAGTAGAGAAAATGCTCTTGTATCTGTTCCATAATACACACGTGTGGGGTCTGTTCCTGGTATGTAGAGGAATGCCATTAATAATGCGGAAATAATGCTTCCACAAAGAATAGCCAATACTCGGCTGCTAGTTTTTTTGATAAGTGTAAAACAAAGTACGATTACAAATGGCCAAACTAGATAAAATTGTTCTTCTATAGCTAATGACCAAATATGTGTAAGAGGTGAAGGTAAACCGAATGCTTCGAAATACGAGTATTCTCGATATATATACCACCAGTTATTCACGTATAACAGAGACGGTAAAAGATCTGCTTTCAGTTTTTCTAACGTGTCATGGTTCGTGAGTACTACCCATGAGGTTACAAGAAAAAGCATAAGTAAAAAAGCTGGGAGTAACCTTCGAAACCTTCGGGCCCAAAATCTCATTAAGTTAATTTTATTATTTTTAACCCATTCATCAATAAGGAGATCAGTAATTAAGTATCCTGATAAAACAAAAAAGACGGTTACCCCTAAAAATCCACCTGGGAGCCAATATATATTTAGATGATAAATCATCACACCTATAACAGCAATTGCTCTAAGGCTATCAATGCCTGGCATATATCTGCGTTTACTCTTCGTTGGGACTAATCAATCCAATCACTCCTATGTTCTTTATAGAAGTTTGTTCTTTATAAAGAACCTCTCTCTTTCATTCTATAGAATTACATCATGATAATCAACATAAAATATGAATCAACGAAAAAAGTGAAGTTGTTTTAACTATATTTATTAATTCTAATTTTAAACACTTTTCCCTTTAGGTCGGAATAATCATTTTTTCACTATATATAAAAAAAGGCCCTTCCTAATTTTTATTAGAATGGCCTTTTCTCGTTCATTTTTAAAAGATTAATTAAATGATAACTTTATGTGGTTTGCACTCTAAGAGGTGCTTTGCGAACTAATCCATAATAAGATAGAAGCGCCATAAAGCTTGCTAAAAAGATAACAACACCCATCGGAATGGCTGAATGCTCACCTGCGATTCCTACAAGTGGAGCTGTTAATGATCCAAGAACAAATGGTAATACGCCTAATAATGCAGATGCACTACCAGCAATATGACCTTGTGTTTCCATTGCCAATGCAAAAGACGAGGTCGCAATAATTCCGATTGAACATACCAAGAAAAAGATTGGAATGGCAACAGCGATCAGTGGCGATTTTAAAAGTAACGCAAGTAATAAAACGGCACCAGATGTGTTAGAGAGGATTAACCCTATTTTCAGGAACGTTTTCTCCGATATAACGTCTGTTAAACGCCCAACGACCTGACTACCAATAATTAAGGCAAACCCGTTCAGTCCAAATAATAGACTGAAGACTTGAGGGGATACACCATATATATTTTGATAAACAAACGGTATTCCAGACACATATGCAAAGATCCCCGCAATGATAAAGCCTTGTGTCAGTGCGTAGCCTAAAAATTGACGATCCTTAAATAACGTCCCAAAATTCTTTACTACTTGCATGAAGTCACTTGGAATTCGTTTTTCTTGTGGAAGTGATTCTCCTAGATTAAAAGAAACAAGTAATACTAACACGAAACCAATACATGCTAATGCAAAGAAAACACCCGTCCACTCTGTAAAATACAGGATGCTTCCACCAGCAATTGGAGCCACAATCGGGCCAAGATTGCTAACCAACATCAATAATGCAAAAAACTTAGTCAGTTCTTTACCACTATAAACATCACGTACAATCGCCCTTGAAATTACAAGACCACCAGCTGCGGCGAATCCTTGTAAGAATCGAGCGGCGATAAACAAATAAATATTTGGTGCAATCGCACAAATGAAGGAGGCAACAAGATACATAATAAGGAACGTAATCAATGGTTTACGACGTCCCTGAACATCACTCATCGGACCAATAATTAATTGTCCAAGTCCGAGTCCTAAAAGACAGGTTGTTAAGCTAATTTGAACTAGAGATGCACTTGTATTAAAGTCTGTTACAATCGTAGGAAATGAAGGTAAATACATATCGATTGTGAATGGACCTAAAATGGCAAGTGATCCTAACAGTAAAGCAAGCTGTATTCGTTTTTTTCCACTTATATTATTCAATTTTCTCTCGCCTTTCTTAAAATTATTTCGTTTTTCTATTAAACTAAGTTAATATGACATTAAATGTAAATAAATAATTAAACATTAATATAAAATATCATACTGAAAAACGTCCAGTCAAGTTTTCAGATTTGGAAAAAAATACAATTAACTGCATGATTAAACATTAAATGAGAAAATCAAAAAAGCGAACTGTAATAACTTTCACAGTTCGCTGATTCATGGTGAAGCATGGGGACGGTTCTTATAGGAGACAATCGGAAGTTTTGCGCATAAAGAAGCACAGCTAGGTTTTAATCTAGCTGTGCTTCTTTTGTTTTTATGTACCAGATCTAACC
>JBEQAC010000355.1:0-3071 GCA_041640535.1 Bacillaceae bacterium | reverse complement strand
CAGCTTACTTCTCAATCAAGATGAATGCTACTTCGTGGCAACATGAATATAAAGAAATACTGAGAATTAGATTGGTGTGGGTTAAATAATGGGAAAATTTTTACTAAACCCAAATAGGAATGTTATCGGATAAAACTTAATCTTCTTCACCAAAAGAAAGCGATAACCTAAGTTCAGCTATCGCTCACCGATAATTAAATTTGCAAATCTTTATCTTGCTTTTTTATAGGTAATAAGACAATGATCAATATGAATCCGACTATCAAAGTTATAAATGGAAAAATTACAGGGAAAAATATTGAAGGATAACCTTCCCATGCATCTGTGTAATACCCAATTGAATAAGGAAACAAAACACCAGCATTAAGTAGTTCTGTTTGTAGATCGTCACGCTCAGAAAAACTAAATGATTTATTGTTTACATTCCCTTCTTCATCTACTGTATATAGAGTGTACTTTAATTTCTCTACAGGCACCCAACCAACTATATCTCCGTTTGGCATCTCTTTTCGCAATTCTCTTGTTTTCTTCAAAAGAACAATGAATTGGGTTTCACCATTTATTTTATCTTCTAAGATTAAATAAGCAATTTCTCCATAGTATCTATTTAAACCTTCTTCCTCCACCCTCACTGGATAATCTTTTAATGAATCTATTTCCTCTCCATTTATTATTAACGACAAATCTGCAAGGCCGATTTTATTACAGATTTCTCGAACGGGAAAGCCCACTGCTTTAGCTGTGGGATGAGAGTGAGGTCAAATATGGAGTACCATCAATAAACCGAGGGTTTGTGGTACTTCAAGTATTTGAAAAGTTCACTCTTTTTTCAATATATATTTGTTGTGGTTGATAAATTAAACTAATACAATTATAGACATGAATGAATATAGAAGAACAAACACGACTGTTTCATTAATAAATTATCATTTTGTTTTTTGTCCTCGTTATAGAAGAAAAATTTTCTTAAATACGGATGTGGAGAAACGTTTTAAAGAGTTGGTCCGCGAAGTGTGCGAAGAAATACAAATTCAAATTGTCGCTATCGAATGCGATAAAGATCATACCCATATGTTTCTCAATACACCACCAACCTTGAGTCCTTCGGATATCATGGCAAAAATCAAAGGAGCGACTTCTAAAAAGTTGAGAGAAGAGTTTCCTCATCTTCAACATTTGCCAAGTCTTTGGACACGTTCTTATTTTGTATCTACCGCAGGAAATGTATCAAGCGAAACGATTAAACGATACGTTGAAAATCAGAAAAAACGAAACTAGAAAGGAGCTGAAACCTATGGCAAGAAAGAGTACGCCTACATATACAATTGAATTTTCTTTAAATATTCCTAGGTGGCAACAACATCGTTTGGAAAAGAAATTTAAGATTGCTAGAACTGTCTACAATACTTGTCTAGGTGAAGCTTTAAAAAGACATAAAACGGTAAAAACTGAGAAACAGTATCTTAAGTTGCTTAGAGAACCTAGATCAAAAGAACGTGATAAACAACTAGAAGATCTACGTTTATCTCACGGTTTTTCCGAATATGGATTGCACGATTTTGTGAAGTTAGTTCAGCGCAAGTTCAAAGTACATATTGGAAGCTTTGAGGCACAAAAACTTGCTACAAGAGCTTTTCAAACAGTTGAGAAGCTACATTATGGAAAATCAAAAAAAGTGCACTTCAAAGCATTAAATGATGATATTTCTGTTGAAAATAAATCAAATACCACTGGCTTGAGATATGCAGATGGCCATATTCTATGGGGAGATAAGCCAACAAAGAAAAATCCTAAACCTAAGAATTGGCTTTGTATGCCAATTTCACCGAAATCCAAGGATGAATATGCACATCTAGCCTTAATGGATAAGACAAAGTATATTCGTATCTTAAAACGTGAAGTACGAGGAAAGATTCGATACTTCGTCCAACTTATTCAAGAGGGTTATCCACCAACAAAACGAAATAGAAAGATTGCTAATAATGAATCCAAACGTGTAGGTATCGACATCGGTTCTTCTACGATCGCAATTAGTAGTGAAAGCACAGTAGAACTTTGCGAACTTGCACCAGAGTGTCATGCAGATGAAACTGAGTTAAGACGTATTCAAAGAAAGATGGATCGGTCTAAACGACATACCAATCCCAATAATTTCAACGAAAATGGAACAATTAAAAAAGGTAAGTTAACTTGGAACTATTCAAAACGGTATGAGGAGTTGCGTCGAAAACTAAAGAACGATATCGGAAAATTGCTGTTCAACGGAAAATGTCACACGAAAAATTAGCGAACCATATTCTCTCTTTGGGTTCTGATGTACGAGTAGAAACCATGCGGTTTAAATCTTTGCAAAAACGTGCGAAAAATACCACTCTAAATAAGAAAAACGGAAAAATTAATCGAAAGAAAAGATTCGGGAAATCAATTGCAAATCACGCTCCAGCAATGCTACTAACGATCGTTGACAGAAAACTTGGTTATAAAGGCTCTTCAATAAAGAAAATAGATACATATGCCACAAAAGCAAGTCAATTCAACCATTTAACCGGAGAATACGAAAAGAAACATCTTTCTAACCGTTGGAATGATTTCGGAGATTTCCGTATCCAGCGTGATTTGTATAGTGCTTTCTTGATAGGAAACACGAATGATACTCTCAATGACGTTGATCTAGATTTATGCAACACGCAATGGGAGAGTTTTATTGAATTGCATAATCGTGAGATTGCACGACTAAAACAGTCATCAAGTGAAAAATTGCGTTGGTTTGTCTCATAACTACAAACCTGATTGGTTGTGACAACGCCCAAGAGAAATCGGAACGATAAGCACATCAAGGGTCTGTTTAGGCTTGTTGAGAGAAGTGCATTGCTAACACGCAATACGTCCGTTAATGTTCTAGGAGAGTGCATACCAGTACTTTGGTAGAAACTTTTTCCGGAAGGAAAGATAAGGGTACCATTGAGAAGTGTGCTAGATACTATGTATCCACCGTACCCTAGAACCCCACTGCTTTAGCTGTGGGAGTTGTCAGATGGGAATACGTGCATTTGAGCACTATCTTCAAGAGC
>JBEQAC010000354.1:0-3071 GCA_041640535.1 Bacillaceae bacterium | reverse complement strand
CCGGCGAAACTCAAGAATTGTCAGCGAAACCGGAGATTTACCGGCGAAAAATTAAAGTTTATCAGCGAAATCCAATTCCCTTATGTCCAGATGCTCAAAACCGGGACAGAAAACGTCCCTCCCGGTTACCAGGAACCGTATCCACCCAAAATAGGGTTAGCATATTAATTCTGATTAGCTACGAAAATATAGATAAAAGAGGCGGTCTCATGATTAAATGAAACCGCCTCTTACACTTTTTGCAATCGTTTTATAGAACTAACTTCTATCTTGCTGCTGAATTACGTTCAATCCAGATTGCTATATCTTTAATGTCTGGTTTTTCTTTTACCACATACATTGTATATTCTTCCGCTTCTTCTTCACTCGCAATTAACCGAATCCCATTTACCCATAAAAATTGCTTCATAGTAGCAAATCCAGTCCTCTTATTCGCATTATGAAATGCATGATTTTGAGAGATATTTGCATATAATGCAGCCGCTTTTTCCCATATTGTTGTATAAGCTTCCTCACCAAAAGCACTTGCCTTTGGTCGATTTAAAGCACTATCGAACATACTATAATCTTTAATGCCTGCTGGTTCTTTTGGGGTGTATCGTTTAATAACAAAAGCATTAATAAATATCACTTCTTTTTCTGTTAAATATCTAACCATTTATCATCGATCAGCTAGATTTCTTAATGTATTATCATAATTCTCAATCAGATCCTTCATGCCGTCCAAGAAATCCTGATCAATATCTTCTAATACATCAACATTCAACATTTTATGCTTTTTAAACGATACATACCCATTTTCTAAATTAAATTTAACTTCATCGCCTTGTTTTAGCTTTAAATGATCTAACACTTCTTGAGGTAAAGTTACACCTAAGCTATTTCCAATTCTGGTTACTTTTCTTTCCACTTGTTTCACCGCCATTACCAAGATTTATCCCTCCTTACTTATCTTTATCTCTTTTTGGTAATTTTATAACCGTTATTACGGATGCACACATGTTATAACCATTATAACTTTTCTGTTTTTACTTGTATACATCAAAAATCATGACGAGAAGTATCTTTCACTCATAACACATTATGAATTAATAGCTTCGATTCAGAGTTTCCGTAGCCCTTAACAACTCCCCCCAGGTTTTCCCCCCTCTTTCTTTAAATTGATAGAGAAGCTCAACAAATAAATAAGCGGTTGTCAGCGCGTCCCCTAAGGCGGTGTGGCGGTCGTACATTCTTGTTCCAAACGCGCGTGCATATTTATGCAAATCACGCATGTCGTAGGATGGTGCTAAAAAGCCAATTAAATCTAGTGTATCGATCGTTTTTTGATTTTTTAACGAGAGCTTGTTCCTGCGTAATTCATGCTTTAATACGAGCATATCAAATGCTACATAATGTCCAACTAAGCATGAACTTTCCTTTTTCATTACATGTTCGAAAAAACGTTGGATGGCTTCGTACGCGGTTGGTGCGTCTTCGACTAAATTTTCAGAAATGCCTGTCAATTCACTTATTTCCCGAGAAATTTGTCGGTTTGGATTCACATAGGTTTGGAATTTCTGCTGTTCTAACACTTCTAATCCTTTCACCTGAACAGATGCAAGTTCAATTAATCGGTCCGTTGTTGCGAGCTGAAAACCAGTTGTTTCCGTGTCGAAAACGGTAAAGGTTATTTCCTCTATCGGTGTATCCAATGGTAAATCCTGATATAACTCGAACGGATCTTGCTTTCGGATGAAGAAAATATGGACCTCCCCCTCCGCTAGATTTTTGAGTAAACAATTTGTTGTAGCTCCCTTAATGTTTTTAGACTTAGCATAAGCTCATCCTTGTCTCTCGTGGTTAAATGGGTAAACTCTAGTACCGAAGATGACGGTAATTGGTTGATATGCTGTTTCCATTTATATGTGACATAGATCTTTAATAGCTCTTCTATTGCTATTTTTAAATCTTTACCAAAGTCCACCGATAGTGCATGTTTTCCTACTAATCTATCAATCCGTTCGATGGTTGTGCCTGAAGGAATTCCATGTAAGAGTGATAGAATTTGTAGGCTATGGTGAAATGGAAATAGGACTTCCTTTTTTAGATCGATTTGCTTTTTGTGAAGACCAAATAAGGAGCGAACAGGATGATCGAGGGAAGGAATTTGGTTTTCACGTTCTACTTCGATTAGCCTGTGTAATAGGATCTTCCCTCTTTTTAACTGTTGTAGGAGATTCTGTTCGAATTTCTTATGAAGTGTAGAATCCCCATATACAAAACGATAGGAAAAGAAGTTTTGCACAAGAAGGAGATTTTGATTCGTAGATTGTATCGTCCATCCTCTCAATCGATCCTCCCAAGTGGTCAGGTTCCCTCGCCATTTTTTATCATTTGACATCATCTTTCCCTTGCACCGTTCATAGCCTGCTAGTTCTAGTAGTCTCACAATTTCTTCGCTAAGCCTTGTAAAATACGCCTCTGCACTTGAATTCCCATAGACAATGAAATGATCTTGGTCTGTCAGTAGAAATTGTTCACCACGTCCACTACTTCCCATTTGATAAAAGCAAAATGGACAAGGTGTGGCGGTATTTAAAGACTGGATGGCTAGATCGATACATCGGGTGACGATGCGATCATTTAGCTTTGTCATCATATCGAGCATATCTAAGGTTGGTATGCTTCCATTGATAAATGTATGAAGCACCTCATAAAGTGCAGGTTTAATTTGAGCTAATGTCTGCTCATCTGCCGTTTCAATCGCTTTGATCGTTCTCATCATATTTTCGTTCTTTTTCCTAAGCAAATCTGAAAGTGTTACGATTCCAACGACTTTCGCACCATCAACAACCGGTAAGTGTTTGATTCCATTTAGTAATAGGGTGGAAAGTGCGTCGTAATAATATGAAAAGCGTGAAATGGTTAAAGGCTGTTTCGTCATGATGTTTTCTGCTAGGATGCTGTCCGATGATGGGTGAGCCCCATTTGCAATAAAACGCTCCACTAAATCCCGTTCGGTGATAATTCCAATCAGCTTTTCATGATCAAGAACGATCACTGAGCTTGTCCGATTTGACATCATCATG
>JBEQAC010000353.1:0-3082 GCA_041640535.1 Bacillaceae bacterium | reverse complement strand
AAATTCCCCCAAAATAATTATCAAAATCCCTTTATATCAACAAAAATAGACCTCCAAATTACCATACAATTTGAAGGTCATTTTGTATTACATTTTTAATGTTTGCGATAGTTAACGGAACCCGTTACTATTATAGTCCGCTTTTTTTATTCGTTCTTCAATTTACTTTCTACGCTTTTAAGCTTATCTTCCATTTTTACCTTCTTATCTCTTCGATCATCAATTCGAATATTCGTTGCTACTCTCTGAATACCTTGTGCAAAAGGAGCTTCGTGGATCGCTTGAATCACTTCAAAAAGAATCGGAAGTTCCCCTTCAATAATTGTATTCATTGGAGTTAGTTTATACTCAATTTTACCCTCTTTTTGATATCCAGAAAGGATTTCCTGTATAGTCGCAACATATTTACTTACACTTGGTGTTTCTGTTCCAATTGGAATAACAGTTACATCAACAATTGCCATGATTGTCACCTCTTTAATTAAAGTTTAATTAACGGCATAATCCTTTTAGTTTTTATATCAATCACCATTTCATATTGAAATCCATAAAGCCCGTAGTATCCATTTGGAGAAAAATTAATAGGAAGACTGCCAATATCGTTCAATATACTTTTTTCTTTTCCATCATTGAGTGAGTAGGATATTAACTCAAATTGCTCCCGATACGTATCATAGTCACCTGTATGATATGGTCGAAATGTGTAGAACTCTTTAAGAGTCGGATTATACGCATGATATGGGATGAACCAGCTAGAGTAGTTTGATAATAAAGGAAGTTTATGTTCAAATAATTTCTCACTCGTCCCAGATTTATTGAAACGATAAAAGCTATAGGATTCTTGTTCATGATCTAGATCAATGGTTAACAATACATTTGAAAATGTCGAAAAGGAAATAATCCCATTAAATAGAAGATTTTCCTGATTTGTTTCTAAGTTATAGCTGTACAAAGGAGCTTCAAAGTTAGGTTGACTGTCGTCCCAGCTCATATATGCGACTGTTGTCTCGTCTAACCATTGAATAAACGGCTGACTGATGTTTGCTTCATCAATCTTACCTGTCTTTGTATTGACAAGGTAGGTCCTAAAGCTCCAGTCCTCCAAAAAAGTCGTAACAAAAATCAAATCAGGTTGATAAGGATTCCACACATAATCCAAATCATAAGATTCAATTTGCCAGTCAAATACTTTGTTTCCCTTCTGGTCAATGACAATGATTTCAGCCATATTGCGAGCATTAGACGTATGTAAAAGAAATCTAGAATAATCCTCATTTGCTTTTACGGAGAGAAGCCGTGAGGATGTGGAATAGAAAAACTCTTTGACACCAGAGAATATATTGTACCGATAGATCTCAGACCCTGAGCCGCTATCAATGATATACAAAATGCTTTCTTGATCATACCAACCACCAACTGTATTGAAAGCCTCTCCTTGTAAATCAAGAGTTTGCAATTCCTTTCCAAAAAATTCGATCGGCACTGGTTTCTTTTCCAATACTCGTTCTTGTCCATCTGGAACATCCCTTACCTCATACAGTTGATGAAATGGAGTACAGCCAACAATGAGAAAAACCAACAAACAAACGATTGTCAAAAGCACTCTCATCAACTACTTCACCTCACCTATCCAATAATACGATTATGAAGGTAATAATGTTTCATTTCAAGTAAAAAAAAGCCACTTTCATGGCTTTTTTTAGCTAATCAGAATTTATATACATAAATTCTGAACGCATAAGTGCAACTAGGCTGTTGCCTGCGCAAAAAGCTTGGCACCAGCCAAGTTTTCTTTACAATTCCTCTTACGTATACATCGAAGCGAGAAAAATTCCGAGTGTATCACGATAGATTGTATCAAATTGTGAAATAGGTAAAGGGTTAACACCTTCTCCAAGCTCTAGCGTGAAACCAGGCCGTTTCCACTCTTGAATGAACCAATCTTTATAACCTGCATGGCTATCTACATACCTGACAGCTTTATATCCACTCACACGCGAAAATTCATTCACAATAGCCTGAGCTTCAAAAGGCTCATCTCCCTCATAACCCCAATAAATTTCTTTCCCTTGTGTATGAAAAGCTAGCACTCGATCAAAATTACGTTTTTTCGTTAATTCAGTCATTGCCACTACTTCTGGCTCTGTTAAAGGCTCATCACCTGGATAATCCCTAGGGGCTGGCTGCTTTGGTTCTTTCCGTTCCTTTTCAATCTCCCATTTGGCCGGAAGTTGATTATTTAAATCAACACCTCGTATATTGGCTTTCCAATCTTTAAAATCAAGACTTCCTTTATTAATTTCAACAACCGATGACTTATAAGGCTCTGCGTTAGGAGGTCCATTTAAAACAAGGTCTACTCCATCCGGATTTACCATTGGGACAATAGATAGTGTTGATTCATAATAAAAATGATCTGCATAAAAACCGCGGATCGGCTTGGTATTTGTTAACGCTAATAAATAATCATTCAGAAAGGTCATAATGACAGCCGTTGTAATCCATTCATTTGCATGAAAGGAACCATTCATATGGACTTTCTTTTTCCCTTTCCCAATTCGAATTTCAGGAATAGATGACCCTAAGACACTTTTGCCAATGTTTTTTACACGCAAAAATGGATAAACCTCTCTAAGGAGCTTTAAATCCTTTTGTAATGTTTGATAATCATACTTCTTTTTTCCATCTACGATCGGGTTTATCACTCTTGTTGGAACTTGAATTTCTTGTCCAATTTGTAAGTTTTCAGCATCGACATCTGGATTCACTAGAAACATTACGTCAGGTAACAGATTTGCAGCTCTAGCTAATGTCCAAAGAGTATCCCCTTCTTTAATTTCATACGGTTTAGTTTGAAATCCTGGAATATGAATCTCAGAGCCTACTTCAAGCTGTTGAACATTTATACCTCGATTTGAATCAAGCATTAATTGTAATGGTAGGCCGAACAACTGGCTATAATACCATAAAGAATCTCCTAAGCGAACAGATACTTTCATGCGTACCCTCCTCTTGAACTCTTTCATCATACTCTATGAGGCAAGGGACTGAAATATAACACCGAACTATTGTCACAGGAAAA
>JBEQAC010000352.1:0-3085 GCA_041640535.1 Bacillaceae bacterium | reverse complement strand
TTAGAAAGAAGAGGCGACGAAGGTACAGGTTGGAGTCTTGCCTGGAAGCTTTGTCTATGGGCTCGCTTTAAAGATGGAAAACGTGCCTTCAAGCTAATATCAAACCTCCTTCAAATCGTGAGAGAAGGGGCTGAAGGTCATGAAAAGGGTGGAATCTATCCTAATTTATTTGATGCACATCCCCCTTTTCAAATTGATGGGAATTTCGGTTTTACGGCTGGGCTAGCGGAAATGCTAGTTCAATCTCATCAAGGAGAGATTCACCTACTCCCTTCATTACCAGATGCTTGGCCAAAGGGGCATGTTCGAGGATTAAGAGCTCGTGGAGGGTTTGAACTTGAGATGGATTGGATGAATGGTCGATTTAAGCAAGCAAACCTTCTTTCATTAGAAGGGCGTGAATGCCGTATTAGAGTAGACCAACCGATTGAGGTTTTCGATGGGAAGAAGAGGATTATAGTTGAAACTTCTAAATATAGATTAGTCTCTTTCAATACAGAAAGAGGCAAAAGCTACAAAATCAGAAGCATCTAAAAACAAGGGTCCTTCATGAAGGATCCTTGTTTATTTATTTGCTTATCTAGTTAAATCCTTTTGGTCAACATTTAACTCTATAATATTCCCATCTGGATCCGTGCAGAAGATTTGTGCAAATCCACTTGTGCTATCAGGCTTTTCTACAAGCGCAACCCCATGCTTATACAACCAGTCCAGTGTTTCATCGTAGTTTTCTACACGAAGAGCAAAATGCCCTTCTCTGCTGTTAATACTCTTATCTTTACGTATCGTTTGAGCTGAAGGGAGAACGATAAGATGCAACTGTTGTTGCTCAATTTCATACCAAGCACCAGGGAAGTCAAAATTAGGCCGTTCGATTTCTTTTAAACACAGTATGTCACTATAAAACTTTTTTGCTCGCGCTAGATTTGTCACAGTCAGACTTACGTGATGAAGCTCTTTGTATTTAATCAAAATGCTCCTCTCCTTTCCATAAGTCAATCATACCATAATCACCTAGATTGAAATATGAGAACGAAAAAACCAATGAGTATAGGGAGAAGGAAATTCATTGAGGATGTAGAGCAAGGTATGGGAGTGAAATCTAACGGAATCGGTCTAATTTTGCTAACCTTGCTCTATACTTACATTTTTTCCATTTCCATGTATTATATAGCAAAAAAAAACCTCCTTTTTTCGACAGAATCCCTCAATAGTCACTTTAGATTCCTTTTTTATACTAAAGATTACAATCTTTCTGCATGTTTCAAGCTCATGTTCCACAAAATATATAAGAAATCTTTATATAAAATAGTAATCCTACACTTTTTAGGAGGAAGTACATGAGAATATCTGAGTTACTATCAAAAGATACAATTATTTTAGACCTAGCTTCAACAAATAAGGAACAGGTCATAAATGAACTCGCTGATACCTTAGACAAAGCTGGTTATTTGAAAAATGTGGAAGATTTTAAAAAGGCCATTTGGAATCGGGAAAAACAAAGTACAACAGGAATTGGAGAGGGTATTGCCATTCCGCATGCAAAAACGGATTCCGTTAATCAACCTGCTCTTGTTTTTGGAAGATCGAAAGAGGGCATTGACTATGAATCTTTAGACCAAAAACCAGCCCATTTGTTTTTTATGATTGCAGCTAGTGAAGGGGCAAATCAAGACCATTTACAAACATTATCGCGACTCTCAACCATGCTAATGGATGAAACATTTCGAGAGGCTTTATTAAAGGCAGAAACAAAAGAAGAAATCTTGAAGGCTGTCGACTTATGGGAAACAGCAAAGCTTGAAAAGACGAATGTAACTAATGGTACCACGAACATACAGGCAAATCAAAAAGCGGACTTAAGAATTCTAGCCATCACCTCTTGCCCAAATGGAATCGCACACACCTACATGGCAGCAGAAAACTTGCAAAAAGCAGCGAGTAATCTCGGGGTTTCAATGAAAGTTGAAACGCAAGGCTCGATTGGGGTAGAAAACGAATTATCTGCCAATGAAATCCAAGAAGCGGATGGAATTATTATTGCTGCTGATAAAAGCGTTGAGAAGTCTCGCTTTATTGGAAAACGTCTAATTGAAACAGGAGTTCAAGACGGGATTCGAAAGCCTGAACAACTGATTCAACAATTTATAACAGGGGATGTTCCTGAGTATAAAGAAGGAGAAAAGTCTGTAGATGACTATAAAAAAGAAAGAAAGGATAAACAAAATCCAGTTTATCGTCATTTAATGAATGGTGTTTCCTACATGATTCCATTTGTTGTGGTGGGAGGTTTGTTAATCGCCTTAGCGCTAGCGATTGGTGGTGAGCCTACACCGGCAGGTTTGCAAATCCCTGAGGGCTCCATCTGGAATAAAGTATTAGATGTTGGTGCAGCATCGTTTACTTTCATGGTTCCGATTTTATCGGGCTTCATTGCGATTAGTATTGCTGACCGCCCTGGTCTCGCTCCCGGTATGGTCGGAGGATTTATTGCAGCGAATGGTGCATTTTATAATAGTGAAGCGGGTGCAGGATTTCTTGGTGGAATTGTTGCCGGATTTTTAGCAGGCTATGTGGCTAAATGGATTCGCACTTGGAAGGTTCCTAAGCTTATCCAACCAATTATGCCGATTTTAGTCATTCCATTACTAGCAACATTAATTGTAGCAAGTATCTTTATCTTTCTTCTAGGTGCTCCAATTGCTGGAATCTTTAATGGTTTGACAACCTGGTTAGCAAGTATGCAAGGAGCAAGTAGTGTTGTATTAGCCTTAATATTAGGTGCGATGATCGCATTTGACATGGGTGGGCCTGTGAACAAAGTTGCCTTCCTTTTTGGAGCAGCCATGATAGGAGAAGGAAATCCATATATTATGGGACCTATTGCCGTATCCATTTGTGTTCCTCCTATCGGAATGGGAATTGCAACATTATTAAATAAAAGAAAGTATGAAAAAGCAGAACAAGATGCGGGGAAAGCAGCGATTGCAATGGGGTTTGTAGGAATTACTGAAGGAGCTATCCCGTTTGCTGCAAAAGATCCAATACGTGTCATCCCAAGTATTATGGTTGGTTCAATGGTTGG
>JBEQAC010000351.1:0-3088 GCA_041640535.1 Bacillaceae bacterium | reverse complement strand
TTTTTGTTTGAACTCCTCTGTCTTTTGATACTGAGAAATCTCATAAAATTCAGCAGTGTTCAATCCAACGACAAGGATTTTTCTTGCACTCTTTTTAGCACATGAATCGTGCAAAGGACAAGATTTACATTGCTTCATATCAAAATAGTATTTATACCCTGATCTTTCACCATCTTTTCTTTTGGATGTATAATGTTTCTTTTGAACAGTTGTGTTTCCTTGGCTACACTGCCATTCATCCGAATCTTTATTATAAGTAAACTCACTTTCATCTAATCTGTAAACAACAGAACTCACAGGAATATAAGCCTTTGCTTTAAAGGCTTCAATTTGATCAAGTATAGGTTTTCTGAAATATGCTTTATCCCCATATACTTCTTCTACTGTAATTCCAGATTTTAAGGTATCATCTAACATCTCTTTAGTATAAGTTCCATCTACATATGATCCATTGGCTGTTCGAACTGAGGTAATAATTCGTTCATCTGTTGTCATTACAAATTCGGTTTTATAACCAAAATAATCTTTAGTCTTACTTTTACGTCCAACTCGTGCATCTGTATCTATGATTGATCGAACGCCCTTTTGGTGTAAAAACTTTGGATCGTTTACAATTTCTTTTGTTTTTTGAATCATTACATTGGTTTCCGATTCTGCAGGAGTTGACTGCTTTTCAACATGATCAATTATGGTATCTATGTACTCTTTCATAACAATTTTAGCTTCCTTATGATCTTCAATCTCTTCATAGTTAGGAATTTGAGGCAAGCCAACAGGAGTTTGACCTGTTTCAGTCTCGAAGACTTGAAGAATTCTTCGAGCTAAATGTTTCATGAGTCTTTCAGGGGTTTTCTTAATAGTATTGGCTTCAATGTGAGTGGCATCAATACTAACACTGTTTCCTTTAATAAGTCCCTTATCAACACATTGTTTAACGATGCCTGTAAGAATCTTATCTAGAGGTCCATCATCAGGGAAACGCTTTGTTCTAAACTTTGATAGTAAACTCTTATTTGGAAGTGTATCTTCAGGATCTAAGCCAAGAAAGAACAAATAAGCCAGGTTGTAACTGGCTTCCTCAATCAATCTCTCGTCAGAGAGAGTGTATAATTCCTGAAGAAAAAGGAGCTTACACATTAATTCAGGTTCTTTAGCTGGCCTTCCAAGGGTTTCGCAATAATATTCCTTTAGTAAATCATTAATAAAACTAAAATCTATTACACTAACAATTCTTTTAAGTATATGATTATTTGGAATTTTATAGTATAATACAGAATGAAAGCTATATTGCTTTGGCTCTAGTCGAAGCATATAAAAAACCCCCTATGGTTTGGTGTCTAGTCAACATCCATTATACCATTTAGGGGGTTTTTTATGTTTTGAAAACCTAACGGTTTTCAAAATTTCTAATAAAAATCTGATCTTACCAGATGTTTTGAGACTTTTTCACTGGTCTCGAACCGTCCCTTTGTTTCATAACCCTAATGTTTTATAAGGCACCTTAATTCTAAATCTAATGTCATCATTCTCCAAATCAAAACTTTGAACTTTTACTTGAAAGTTACTTTTGACTTTCATTTGTGTTATTCCTATATAGATTCGTTTATTTTGAGGATCAATTTCAATCCATCCTGGTGTGTTTAACTCTTTTTTCACGTATTCAAGGATCTTCTGTTCTGGCAATCTCAATAATCCGAGAGACATATCAGATGTATACAAGACTAGGTCACCGTTTTCTTGTACTGAGGGTTTCAGTGTAATTGATACTGGGATCTCGGTTTGAAAAGCTTCGATTGATCCTAACAATTGAACATTTTCATCTAAGATGACTTTATATTTATCATCTTTATCCTTCATGAATTTATCTACATATTCATTGACTAACTCATTCAAATTTTGCTTGCTCGAATGGACCGTAAATTCGGCCCCTGGTTCCTTTTCAATTAACTCGTTTTCAAATATATTTATCTTTGAAACAGGCCAGAGCATAAAAATAAAGAAAAAGAAAAGGATACAAACATTCACTCCAACTAAACCTAAAAATAATTGTTTCCATGACGGTTTTCTAATTCGTTTCTCCATCTATTCCACCTTCTAATTCATCAAGTTCAACAGTTGGTAACTCAGTTTCTTCACTATGTTCATTCAAATACTCAAGAACACGCTGTGCCATTAATTTGTAGCCACTAATATTTGGGTGAAAATTGTCATCCGCTAATAGGTTGATGCTAGAATTGGAGAATAAATCTTTTGTAGGAATATAGTAAGCATTCTCATACTCTTCTGTTACTGATTTGCCTACAAGATTCCAATTATCAATAATCATGTCTAATTGTTCAATATCACCAAAATAACGCTCAAATGGATTATAAAAACCAATTAAATAGATTTGAATATCTGGGTTTAATTCATTAATTTTACTAAAAATTGCCCTTAATCTCTCAACATATCCAATTTTTTCTTGTTGGAAAGGCTCCATTGTAAGATTTGTGTAATTGCTTCTCACAACTTTCATAATATCATTTGCACCGATTGTGATTAAAATGATATCCGCATCCTTAATAGCTGATGCAATCTCTTCATTTTCCAACCTTTTTAGCAATTGATCCGTACGATTTCCCCTTTTTCCAAAGTTTTCGATTTTAATATTGATATTATGATCTTCGAATGTATGGTTTAAAATTCCGACATAACCGCCACTCTCTGTTTCATCTCCGACGCCTTGAGTTAGTGAATCACCAATAGAAACGATTTTTTTATCTTTACTAAAAAAATGGATAGCACCTTCTATCACTTCTCTAACTTTTTCTTTAATCGCCTCTGCCAATGGTTTTTCCTCAACGTTAGCTACTTCCTGTTGTTCTTCTTCTTCCACTGTGGTTTCCACTGAATGCTTATTTATTTGTTCGTCATGAATATTTGTTACCACACTCACACGTTCTTCCTTTGGTTGATTAAAGTCCGGAAGCAATAAATAAAGAAGGAAACATACTAAGATAAGACTAGAAGTACTAATCCATACTTTCTTTGCCTTCACGTAATCCACACCACCAATTTATATTTATAAACTAAGAATATACTATACTAG
>JBEQAC010000350.1:0-3093 GCA_041640535.1 Bacillaceae bacterium | reverse complement strand
GATATTGGAACCCACGCCCTAGACCTCACCCTCTGGATGATGAATAACTACGAAGTGGACTATGTTGTCGGTAGTTCCTACGAGAAGTTAGGTAGGTTACTAGACCCAGAGCATCAGGGTCAAACGAGTTGGCTCAATGGGTCACCAGATCCTTGGAACAATAAGACCTATGATGTTGAAGATTCTGCCATGGGATTTATCAAAATGAAAAATGGTGCAACCATCTACCTCAGAGCTTCGTGGGCATTGAATATTGTAACGAACCCGGGTATGGTATTGCTTTCTGGAACAAAAGGTGGTCTTGACACGTATGATGGTGTAAGGCTGAACCATGTTGTTGGCGGTCAACAAGCCATCACTATGGTGGGAGAAAAAATCAATCCGTTTATTCCTGGATTTGGAGGTGGAGAAGCCCCTCCATCCAAAGAACATGAAATTTGGGTCTCAGCTCTAAAAGGTGAAGGTGACTTGTTTGTAAAAGCTGAACAGGCATTTGTTGTAACGAAAGTTCTTGAGGCGATTTACGAATCTTCCAGATCAGGGAAACCAGTTTATTTGTAAGTAAAGAGAGGGACTTGTTTCCCTCTTTTTTGTTTTTAGCTAGCAAGAAAAACGATATCTCGTTCTCCCCGATGCAATTTTCAAATTAATTGTAATTGAACGACTCAGGAGTTATTCGGGTTTTCAGAAACATTATTTTCATGATTATCTTCATTTTCTTCATAAAACGATTCTCGATATTTTCGAGGAGACATTCCAAATCTTTTTTTGAATGCCTTGTGAAAATATGGATAGCTTCCAAATCCGCAACTCTCTGCAATGACATCCAATGTCATAGAGGTATATTTCATGCGATCAATGGCATTTTTGAGCCGCATATTAATCGCACTCTGTATGATCGTCGTTCCGTATGTATTTTTAAATAGGTGACTTGCTCTTGAGACACTTAACCCTACACTTTTTGCTACATCTTCAATGCTGAAATTCTCCATAAAGTGATCCTCAATGTATCTTTTAATTAAAGCAGCTAGGAACTTTGTATTAGATTCAGGTAATTTTTGAACAGAGTTTGTGCCTTGAACCGTTCGTTTTATTGACAAGCATAAGGAACGTAACAAATAACCCACAAGTTGCTCATCAGTTATGAGTGTTTGATGATTTTCCAAATAGAGGTGGTCCCACAAAGATAGGATTCTCTCATCCAAGGGAATACGGTTACAATGTTGTGGCTCAAAGCTCTCCCACCAATGTTTGATCCAAGTCCCTTTACATAATAAGAAATAATCGCCGCTTTTCGATTTTTCATCCACCCTTAGTTCATATAAATCTCCAGGTTTTAAGAGTAATAGATTTCCAGGTTCCATCTCGAAAAAATGACCATTTATGCGCACCACAGACTTTCCTTGGACCTGAAGTCTGAAAAGAAATGTATCAAGTATTGTATTTTTGAGGATGAATGGTTTCCTATGGTAGGAATAACCACAAACGAGTATTTCTGTTTCCATTCAGTCATCTCCTTCCAAGGATGGTGATTTAAGGGTTGTTAATTTCCCTAAATGGACTTAATTAATATACTAACACAACTCGGAACATGTAACATTAAAGGTCACATAATCACTATGTGACCTTCACTTAAGTACTTATCCTTTACTTTTTTCCATTACAGCAAAATAATTATTTTCATGATCTGCAAAATTAAATACTCTACCAGTTGGCATATTAACAATTTCTCCTACTGTGATATTTTTATTTGATAATTCATTGTGTAATTGTTCGAGATTTTCCGTAAAAAACATTAATGAAGGTGTGTCAAGATTTAGTCCTGGAGACATTTTAGCGACGAATTCCTTGTTGTGCAGAATAATGCTTGTTTCTACTCCCTCTTTTGGTGCAATTTCAATCCATCTCATTCCTTGACCATTATTTTCTTCAGAAATCACACTAAAGCCTAATTTTTCTGTCCAAAAATTTACTGCCTCATCTTGGTTATCGACATACAACATAATTTGACCAACTCTACTAAACATAAATCTTTCCACTCCTTTATTAATAATAAAAAGGCCTTTACCCCTAATGCTTTCGTTCTTCATTATTGAATCTAATCTCCCAGTGACAATAATGAATACACATTAGTATTCTTTATTTGGAAGAAAAGTCCTTCTGCATAGTTTAATAAAAATACATAATTAGTTTTTCGTAAAAAACACTGGAGCTGATTCAACGTTCTTTAGCCATATTTGCTCCTGTCCATCAACTCCATTCTTTACCCAAACATTCCCTTGAGAGTCCTCCCCTGTTTTGCGAATCCAAGTGAGATAAGAACCAACAACTTGAGGGCTTCCATCCAATTCGTTCGCATTTGGAAAAGAGATTTGTTTTTGATCATTTGTTTGTAAATTTAATACATAAAGTGCTGTATACATGGTCGGAACGGGTCCTTCTTTCCATTCCTTATTCTCCTTCGCACGAGCAACGATCATTTTGTCTGAGGAAAACCATTCTAAGTCAAGGTCGACATATCCTTTAGGGGTATATTCCTTTTGTTGAGTAGAAGCCGGCATGTCTTTAATCGTAAGACTTTTGTTTTCTACAAAAAATCTTCCTTCACCTGAAATGTAGGCAAGTTGATTGGCAGATGGAGCCCACTTCATCCATTCTCCAAACCCTAACATTTTTCCCACCGCTTGAAAGTTCTCTCCCTCTTTTGACAAAACACATATTGTATTGCTATCCATCGACCAGGAAGCAGTAGGAACTGCGATAAAACTAACCCACTTTCCATCATAACTCCACTTAAAATCATTTGCGTAAATGGCAAATAGTTCAGGTTCATGGGTCTGAATTGTATAGAAAGGTTTCATTTTATCTGCATTAAGATTAGCATCCACTGGTATTCTAAAAAGATGGATTGGTCCCCATCCTGTAGGTAGTAAGTTGGATTGTGCAGAAACGATAAACTCTTTCCCATTTGGAAACCATTCAAACCCAGATACACCTAACGAGACATTTTCAAAACCCTCTGGTCGACCATTCTTAGTTTTAGTCACGTTTAATAAGCCTTGGTCATTGTAAGCTAATTGATTTTTATTAGGT
>JBEQAC010000349.1:0-3099 GCA_041640535.1 Bacillaceae bacterium | reverse complement strand
TACTATTTAGCTGAGCAAGATCCATTAGGTCCAGGAACTTATGATGTTCGAAACGCCAATGCTCATTCCTGGGTTGAGGTCTATTTTCCAGGGTATGGCTGGATTCCTTTTGAACCAACTGCTACCTTCTTTGCTCCGACATATAAGGTATCTACTGAAACAGATGTTGTTTTAGATGAAGTGATGGATGATCCGACTAGAGCAAACGATAAAACATCCTTATCAATAGGAAAAATGGTACTACCGGTTCTTATTGGGATCTTTGTTATCGCATTCTTCGGTATACTTCTTTTCCTAATTTGGAAACAAAAGCTTAGCTTTACTTGGCATAGATGGAAACACCGAGGAGTGAAGTCTACGAACCTGAAAATCGTATTAGAAGTAGAGCATTTACTTAATCATGGACAGCGTCTTGGGTATAAGCATTTTACGCATGAAACATTACATGAAACGACGACACGGTGGGTCAATCAAAATAAGTGGTTGGAAAAGGAATTAAGAGAGTTAGTCCTTCTCTTTGAAAAAGCAAAATATGGGAAGGCACAAATGACAGACGAAGAATTAAAATTAACCCAAGATAAAGTACACTGTTTGAAGAAACGAATGAAAACTGGGGCTTAGGTTAATTTGGATAAGGGGACAGTTTCCGTTCCCCTATTCTATTTTTTAATATCAATGATTTTTTCATACAAAAAACCCCTTTTAAAGGGGTTCCTGTTCATGTTAAATCTTAATATCGAATTAACCTTTTTTAAAATAATCCATGAAAGCATGGTAGATTTCTATACCTTGATAGGAAAGTAAGGTAATTGCAGTTGCTGAAAACATTCCAATCATAATAAAACGAATCCACATTTTTTCGTCCCCTCCTTCGATCTTGATTAATATCGAAAAATAGGAACATCCACATAACTGGATTGATAAAAAATTGGATTGAGAAAAATAACTCTTCTAATAGATTGTATGGATTGTAGATAAACATTATAGAATTTAGCAATAATAAAGATTAAAAGAATAAAATAAGTGAAAGTTTTACTCTTAAGATAAAATTTCTCATCATCATCTGTTGGAAAAGAATTTTGTTCAAGTATACTAATTGTATTGTTCTCTTGAACCAAATTTAGAATATGGTTATGCGTACTATCACTGGCCAAGACATATGAATAGCATATGATGGATAATAGCACGAAAAGGGCATAGTATCTTTTCATAAATGCACGCCCCTTATAAGTAATGATTCAATCATACATCAACATTATATAGATTAAAAGAGTAAAATTACGACAAAAAACGTTTTTACCTTATTTACGTTTATTAAAGTTTAAGGTAATTCCCCCAAAAGAAGTGGGTTTATTTTTATTTGAAGAAGGTTCTCAAAGACAAAATCAGCAAAGTAAGATGGCCAAATGTCTTTGACGAGGGTTCTGATAATGAAAGCGATGCTCTGAATATTAAAGCATCGCTCTTGTAAATAACTATTTAACATTGAATTGAAAATTCTCTATCTTCATTTTTTCCTCTCAAAACCTAAATAACGGGTTCCTTGAAAGGTCAATTTTCCAATATCACCCTCTGATAGTAAACCGTATTCTTTTCCAGAAACATGGAACTCCGAACGGTCACCACTTTCGAATTCGAAAGTAACAAAATAGCGTGTATGTGTGCTTGAATTATGGTGGAGATGATTGTCATGTTGATGATGAATATTTGCACTTCTTGTAATATCTGTTCGTTTAGATGTAACGATAGCTGGGACGCTTAGTTTCGGTGACTGCTCATTTTTATGCCATTGACCGACCCCTTTGAAAACTGAAAATAAAATACCTCCGATAACAATCACAAAAATAATTCCAATAAAAATAGGAACGATTTGAAACATCATATCACCCATAAAAAATGGATCTGACATATGTTGGCCCTCCTTTCATTACCTCTTTTCATCTTTTACGAGTAAAATTATGAAAAGGTTTCAGAGTAGTAATGTTTAAGTTTATTATATTTCTGTATGAAACTAGTAACTTTTATTCAAAATTGCTTCTGCGAAAGAAACATCTTTAATATATTTCGAATAATCTTCACCATCTTCCACGGACCAGCACACTGCCATGATGGTTTCCACATAAAGAAGTTGCCTTATGATCTCATTTGGGATAGAAAGCTCTTTTTCGAATGTACGAATAATATCGTTTATTTTATTAAAGGTTTCCGTATTTTTATCATCATCAAATTCATTTAAGATAAAGCGAGGAATATCAAAGACTGGATCTCCTAATACACCTTTAGGATCAATTATTACATACTCTCCATGTTTTCCTAGGAGAATATTATCATGATGAAGGTCACCGTGAAGCAGCATTCTTTGTGAAAATAAGTTAGAAACGGATAAACAAATCTCTTTCGCTTTTTTCATATGGAAATATAATTCTATACAATCTTGGCGTCCACTCATGTATTTTGTTATCCTACTGACCCACTCTGTGTAGGTAGGAAAAAGTTCTGCTTGTTTGGGTGTGATATGTAAATCCTTAAATAAGGAACAAAATACAGCTAGTCTTTTTTCAAGCGATTTCTCTTCCCTTAATGGATTTCCAGGCTGTATACACTCTTCAAGAATGACACCATTTTCAATATCGACCTCAAAAACACGACAATATCGTATACCGTTGTACTGGTACAGAGTACTAAATTCTGTAAGAATTTCTCTTGAAGAAGGATTCCCTATTTTTAGAACGACATGGCCATAGTTTTCCGAGATGCACATAAAAACTAGATTAACAGAATAAGAAGGAATAAGTTGAAATGAAGTTAATGCCCACTTATCAGCATAAACTTCAATATCGCTTATCACTTTTTGAAGAAAATCTTTACCAAATCGGTTTATAATCTGATCAATTTCATGTTGTTGAAAACGATAACGCTTGCTCATACGTAGACTACCTCCGTCTCGGTATCAGATAACATGGATTTAATCATCTGAATCCCCTTCTCTTTTTCCTTTAGTTAATATTAATACACAAAAATCATTAACACACTTTTGAACTTATTTCTTTCGTATTTAATAAATCCTTCTTTTTCAGTAAGTTATTTAATTTTTCAGAA
>JBEQAC010000348.1:0-3104 GCA_041640535.1 Bacillaceae bacterium | reverse complement strand
AATTAACGATCTACTTAACGGATCAAGAAGGCAATGCGATTGAAGAGCTTGAAGTCAATCATGAGAAACTACTACATTTAATAATTGTCGACGATCATTTAGAACAATATTATCATCTTCACCCTGAACAGATTGATGTAGGTGTTTTTCAAACATTCTTTGAATTGCCAGAAGGATCATATAAAGCGTTTGTTGATATCGCTCCAAAAGGCTTAGCCTATGAAGTGGCTCCATTTCCTTTTACCATTGGAGAGGAAGAAGAAGATCACCATCATGATCACTTAACAGTGGATTCAAGCCTAACGAAATCCATCAATAATTATGAGGTAACCTTAGAACCTAGTTCACTTTCAAGCGAAGAAGAAGTTACGTTAAACTTTGTTCTTCCAGAAGATGCGAATATTGAACCTTATTTAGGTGCTTTAGGACATGTAGTCATCCTTGATGAGAAAGCGGAAAAATATCTACACGTTCATCCTCAAAACGAAAACGAGCCACTTTTCGAAACTCTTTTTGAAGAGCCTGGAATCTATAAAATTTGGGCAGAATTTAAAATAGATGGTGAAGTCGTCGTCTTTCCTTATGTAGTAAAAGTTAAATAGCCTTATATATCTGGGACAAAATAAGTCCCACTTGTGGTGCCAGGCACCGCGAGTGGGATCGTTTTTGTCCCGCTATGATAAATAGAAAGAGTCTCAGCTGGATAATTGATAGCTGAGACTCTTTGTTTTAGTAATGATAGACTTTGTTTCCGCGAATTATAACATATCCGCTCCATTCTAAGTTCATTAATAGCTCAATTAATTGTTCTTCTTTTATATTTAGGATATTAATAAGGTAGGAAATCGATTTTGGGGATTTTGATACTTCGTTTATGATGGTACGTTCTTCGTGAGATATATGTAGAGTTGGAATATATTTAGATGCTGGAATTGGGAGTTGTAGAGAGTGTACTCCTAAAAATGGCTTAGCACCCTTTTCCAATAAAAGATTTGTCCCTTCACCATCTGGCGTGTAAATTGGGTGTGGTACAGCAAAAACAACTTTTTTCTCATTAAGTGCAAAATCGGCTGTTAATAATGCACCACTTTTCGTACCTGCTTCGACAACAATAAGTTTTTGAGACCATGCGCTAATAATTGAATTACGTTGGACAAATTGTTTCGGTACTGGCGGTGTTCCAGGGGGATAGGATGAAAGAAATGCGCCGCCTTTTTCTAGAATTTGATTATATAAATGCGTTTGTTCTTTTGGATAACAAATATCAACCCCACATCCTAATATACCAATGGTATAACCACCATTATTAAAGCTGGAGGCTTGTACATATGTATCAATCCCTTTAGCAAACCCACTTATCACAGGAATTTCATGGAAAGCTAGGCTTTCTCCAATTTGACAGGCAATTCTTTTTCCATACTCAGAGCTCCTTCTTGAACCTACCACTCCAACAGACGTTTCTATAGACTTGATTGTTCCTTTATAATATAAAAGAGTAGGAGAATATTTAGATTTCTTAACAAATGACGGGTACAATGCATCATCCCAACATAATAGTTTTGAATTTGTTAATTTTACCTTTTTCATAATCTTAACTGCTTGATTTAGGTTACGATTATTTATAATAGAAGATATTGTTTTTTTCTTAAGAGTAGGGAGTACTTGTAACTCCTCAAAGGTTGCTTCAAAGATATTTTTTGGATTTTTAAAGTGTTTAAGTAGTAACTTTTGTGTAACAGGACCAATGTGTTTTAAAGAATTTAACCATATCCAATATTCTTCCATATTCTATCCCCTTATACCTAGTAAATAGGATTGATCTTTTTCTAAATCTCTTGATAATAAACTCTTGCGTAAATGTTCCGGTCGTATTTTTTCAGATTTGTAAATATCCGCAATTGTTCTAGCTATTTTCATGTACTTATGGATCGTTCTTCCACTATAGTGATAACGTTCATGTGCTTTTTGTAAAAGTGTAAGGCAATCATGATCCAGGTGGCAGTATTCTTTTATAAGTGAAGGTGGCAACTGCGAATTACAGTTTATGTGGTTGTAGTTTTTGTATCTTTTCTGTTGTATTCCTCTTGCAGATTGGATCATTTCCCGAAGTTGATTGGAATCTTTGCTTGGTAATGATGCATCGAAAAAGTCAACAGTCCCAACGTATTTCTGAATATCCATACGATCCATGATCGGTCCTGATAACTTTTGACGGTATTTTAGAACTTCATAGTTTGTACACTTACATTTTTCTCCTCCAAAGTATCCACAAGGACATGGATTCATTGCCCCTACAAGCATCACATTTGCTGGATATGTATTCACACCTGATACTCTTGAAATCGTGACAGATTGATCCTCTAACGGTTGGCGTAATGAATCGAGAGCTTTCTTACTAAACTCCGCGATTTCGTCTAAAAATAATACGCCGTGATGAGCTAATGACAATTCACCCGGAAGAGCAAAAGGACCTCCTCCAATAAGAGAGTTAATGGAGGCATTATGGTGTGGTGAACGAAAAGGTCTTTCTGTAATTAGAGAATCTTTGTTTTTAAGAAGACTAGCAATACTATAAATTCTCATCACTTCAAGTGCCTCATCTTCAGACATTTCAGGGAGAATGGTTGGAATTCTTTTTGCAATCATTGATTTTCCACAACCTGGAGGACCAATCATTAAGAGATTATGCCCTCCTGAAACAGCTATGGTTACATATTCATAAGTGCGGATTGCCCTTTCACCTCTGAAAAATCAAGGTATCGAGGGATTGTGGGAGAGGAAGGGTGTGAAATATATTGTTGGTTGATCTGTCGACCTTCAACTAAATGAATAACTTCCGATAAGTTTGAGCAGCCAAAAATTTTAAGTTCTTTCACTAGACTAGCTTCTTTTACATTTTCAAATGGAACGACTAAACGAGTAATCCCAGTCTCTTTAGCTTTTAAGGCCATTGGTAAAATTCCTGATACTGGCCTAATGGTTACGTTTAAAGATAGTTCTCCTATAAATCCGATGTCTTTTATATCAAGTATTTTAATTTGATTTGATCTTGCCAACAAACCTATCGCCATTGCTAAGTCAAAATGTGTCCCAGTTTTTTTTAT
>JBEQAC010000347.1:0-3109 GCA_041640535.1 Bacillaceae bacterium | reverse complement strand
GGCGAACTGTTTGTAATAAGGCCACCAAAGGTTGTTTGGACCGACATCCGGTGGTCGCTCGTGGCTTCTTCGTTTTCCTTCAATCGAATAATAGAAAAGAATGAGGTGGTTGTGTTTAAATCCGTATCATTTAAAATGTTTTTTTCTATATGCCTCTTCCTCTGCTTCACTAAGCAATCTTGTCGCTTTACCCGTATTCCCTCCCTGTAGGTCCCAGATCCTATTATGGTCAGAAACGGCTCCTGAAAAATCACCTTTTTGCCATTTTTCGAGGATGCTTATGTACAAAGTACTATGTTTATATTTATCTTGATTTTTTTCAACAACATCTAGCAATCTATCAATTCGTTCTTGCGTTGGTTCTAAATGCCCCCATTTTTGATCTGCATGCACCTTCGAATGGCTCATATGATGGATGGTGTTTTGAACATGTCCTTCTCTCATTGACATAGGAAATTCTTTTTCTAGTTGTGATTCCATTTCTTTATTTTCTTCCGGCTCATCCGTGTTTTGAGCTTCTGTCTTTTCAATTAACTCTGTCTCTTCATTCTTTTCAATCTGCTCTACCACTTTTTTTTCACCTATGAAACTAGTAGTATAGACATAAAATCCAATAATCAAGGTAACCGCACCAATTATAATTCCTATGCTAGTTTTACTCATGGAAATCCTCGATGTAAGTATGACCTGACAATAGAACCATATCACGTCTTAACTTAGGTGTATCGACCATGACATAGACTTGATATTTTGGATTTTTTCTGTTTCGCATGCTGTGATGAAAATCATGTCCGAGCTTTACTAAATCAAGAAATAATTGTTTTTTATAGATATTCTTTAACTTCTTTTCCATGTTACTTCACTCCCTCTGGTTTAGTTTTTCAATAACTGATCAATGACTAAAGCAATCCGGTGATCGTAAGGTTCAATCTCATCAGCAATCGTACCTCGTTTATTTCTTTCATAAAATTCTCTTTCTTTCAGATCATTACTTCTCTTTAATTCTTCCCCAATTACTTTTAATTGCTTAATCAATTCCGACATTTGATCTTCAGCTGGTTTTAATTGTCGGACCGTTTCTTGGAATTTCCCCATATCTGCTGCAACAGTCAATTGTTCTTTAAAGAAGTTTTTATTGTTCTCGTAATACTCTTTTCGATGCCCATTCGCTCCAGAAGGATGTGGGAAGTTAAACAGGATGGTCTTATTCTCTATTTTCCCTTCCTCTACTAGGTATTTGAGCACATCTGATACGACTTTACCAGTGGGTACAATGACGGCATGTTTTAAGCTGTTAAGCTCAGGAACTAGTAGTTCATTAATCATTTTTAAGAAAATGTTGTGACTAAAAATTTTCGGGTTACTTCCACTGTAATTTTCACCTTCAATAAACACAGGGTATCGTAGGACCGAAGAAGTATGTAGTAAGTCACTTTTTTCATTAAAAAGCTGATCACAGCTAGTAATCCCTAAAAATTTATTTAATTCGATTCCATCCAGCATCTCAATCAGGTTCTTTCTCATCGTAGTTCCACCAAAACTTGCCTGTTTCTTTGTGTTATGAATCAATTGTTCATACTCTTCTTGATTTAAATAGTGACGAACATAATTAAAAGCCAATTCCATCTGTGTCCAACCTGGAGTAATCCCTAAGATGATCACCTTTGCATCTTTGTTAATATAATCAAAAGGAGCCCAGTACACTTCTACTTTTCCATCCCGATCAAACAAAAACTCTTCTGTTAGTAAATCTTCCTTTCTATATGTATCTTTTAATGGCAGTTTTCTTATGTTATTCTCATAGTTTTTGAAAAACATGTTCATTTCCCCTCCATTGTGATCCATTGTCTGTAAAAAAAAGGATATTAACACCTGTTATGACAACAATAACTCATGTTATTATTGTTGTCAATGATTTTTATGATATGTTATGATGAACTTAACAACTGTTAAGAAAGGGTTTTAAAAACTTATGCCCAACTCTATTCATGACCGAATCAAAAATCGAAGAAAGGAATTAACGATGTCCCAGGCTGAACTGGCGAATCTAGTAGGATTGAAACCGCCAGCCATTAGCCAATATGAATCTGGAGCAAGAAAGCCTTCCTATGAAGTTTTAAGAAAATTATCCTATGCATTAAAAGTATCCACTGAATATTTACAAACGGGTCTTGATAAACAAAATAAGAAACAGCCTGTTGAAAAATCTGACCGAGTCATTCTAAGAATTATCAATTCTTTAACACTACAAGATAAAGAAAAATTAGTAGAATATGCGACTTTTTTGGCCACCGGGAGGAAAATGACCGTCGATCTTCTTTTTGAAAGTCCTTCAGAATATGCACATCATTATCTAGAAGAAAAACTAGAGTATCAATTGCCTATTGATGTTTATGAGATCGCAAAAGAGTTAGGGATTAAGGTGTATGAAGATGACTTAGAAGAAGGCGAAGGAATTCTTATTCAAGCTGATCACCCGATTATATTATTAGATCAAAAAATACAATATAAGACGAGAAAAAAATTCACATTAGCTTCATTACTTGGGCATTATATTATCCCTTGGCACTTAAAAAATAGTTATATTTCTCGACAGTATAGTCGTACAAACGAACGAAAGGAAGATTTATACATTAGACAGCAAGACGAAATGCTATTTGGTTATTCTACTCTTTTAACAGAGGAAGTCGAAGAAATGGAAGCCCATGAATTTGCTTCCCATATCCTTATGCCAACAAGAGAACTTAAAACAGATTTTATTGATAAAAATGCTACGATCGAAGCGTTAAAACAACTTGCATATGAAAAATATCATGTATCCTTGTTCGTATTATTAAATCGGTTAGTTGATTTTGCAGATGATCGATACGCGGTCGTGCAATCTGAAGATTCAAAAATTATTAAAATTTTTCAAGGGAAACGTACCATCGTTTCAGGAGAAGTAGATATTCGTTCTAAAGCTGCGAGCTTTTTTAGTAACCCAAGTATCGATGAAGAAATCCACGAGGGAGAAGTCCCTGCATCATGTTGGTTTCGTGATGCCTCAAATCATGAGATGGTCTATGAACAATCGATTTATAACCCAAAATTAGGTAGGGTTTTGACACTT
>JBEQAC010000346.1:0-3172 GCA_041640535.1 Bacillaceae bacterium | reverse complement strand
GGATTGAAGAAGAGCTGGATTACCCAGGTCACATTAAAGTTACAGTGATCCGTGAAACAAGAGCAGTTGAATATGCAAAATAAAGTGGTCTTTTTAAGACCACTTTTTTTATGCACTAAATAAACCTGTACTAAATTGCGTATTGTCATTAAATATGTGAAACTGAAAAAAGATGAAAACTAAAAGGAGTATGATCATGAAAATATTATTTATTGGTGATGTAGTTGGTTCTCCGGGTCGGGACATGCTAATCGACTACCTACCGAAACTGAAAGCAAAGTTTCAACCTCACCTCACAATTGTAAATGGTGAAAACGCCGCTAGTGGAAAAGGGATTACAGAAAAAATATATCGACAATTTATTGAGGGTGGGGCACAAGTAGTAACATTAGGAAACCACACTTGGGATAAAAGAGACATTTTCGAGTTTATTGATGATGCGAAATTCATGGTTCGTCCTGCTAATTTTCCTGAAGAAACACCAGGTCAAGGCATGGTCTTTTATAAAGTGAGTGGTGTAGAAGTAGCAGTTATAAGTATTCAAGGAAGAACTTTCCTTCCTCCAATTGATTGTCCTTTTAAAACGGTTGATCAGTTGATTGAACGAGCAAAAAAGAAAACACAATTTATTTTTGTGGATTTTCATGCGGAAGCCACGAGTGAAAAACAAGCCATGGGCTGGTATTTAGATGGAAGGGTTTCTGCTGTTGTTGGAACACATACACATGTTCAAACAGCTGACAATCGTATATTAGAAAAAGGAACAGCTTTTATCACCGATGTAGGAATGACAGGTCCATATGATGGGATTCTAGGTGTCAGTAGAGAAGCTGTCTTAAAAAGGTTTATTACATCCTTACCTGCTAGGTTTGACGTTGTTGAAGGCAGAACACAATTAAATGGTGTGATCATTGATATTGATCAAAAAACAGGTCATGCAAGGTCAATCAATCGCATATTAATTAATGATGATCATCCTTTTTTTGATTAAATAAATGGAAAATGATATAAGAATAAAAATATTCAAATAAACTTTTAATTGATTTTGAATTTTTTGAAAAATATTTCGAACAAGCAGGAATACACCCCAGAACTAGTGAATATAGTATGAGTGGAATCATTAATATTTTTAGGGTTCTGATAAACAAACTCACTATATCCTGTATAAGAACAAGGAGGAAATTAGGAATGGAAATATTAAAAGTTTCAGCAAAATCTAATCCTAACTCTGTAGCTGGTGCACTTGCTGGTGTGTTACGTGAAAGAGGAGCCGCGGAAATTCAAGCCATTGGTGCGGGTGCATTGAATCAAGCAGTAAAAGCAGTAGCGATTGCAAGAGGATTTGTTGCACCAAGTGGGGTAGACCTAATTTGTATTCCTGCATTTACGGATATTCTAATTGACGGCGAAGAAAGAACAGCGATTAAGTTAATTGTAGAACCACGATAAAACATGTGTATTCATTCAATGAAATTCGAACGTCAATTATCCTTTTAGTACCTGTTTTCCGAAGAAGGGACAAACAGGTATTTTTTTTGTTTCTATTATTCAAAACTATTAAAAGCTTTGTGAAAAGTAAAATTAATAGTAAAAATCTAAAAAAACAAAAAAATATACATAATTTTGACATAAAATGATGGATAAGGGTTGCTTTTTTTCGTTGTAAGGTCTAGAATTGAAAGCGTTTAGTACAATATTTCAACGAATCAATATTACAGTATTTTTCTATTTAAAAACTATAGAAATTTTTTTATAAAATGATGTATAAGTAAACACATCATTTTACTAAGATTAATTTCTAGTGATTTGCTTGAAAAAGTGCTACACTTATATACGTAGAAAACAATTAACACGATACAATGAACGTATTCCAAAGGGGTGTAAGACATGATCAATCAACTTTCATGGAAAGTTGGAGGACAACAAGGGGAAGGTATTGAAAGTACAGGGGAAATTTTTTCCATTGCACTTAATCGGTTAGGTTACTATTTATACGGTTATCGTCATTTTTCGTCTCGTATTAAAGGCGGACATACGAATAATAAAATTCGAGTAAGTACAACACAAGTTCGATCCATTTCAGACGATCTTGATATTTTAGTAGCTTTTGACCAAGAAACAATTGATGTCAATTTCCACGAATTACGTGAAGGTGGAATTGTTATCGCTGATTCTAAATTTAATCCTTCAATCACAGATGAATCGAAAGTGACCTTGTATGCGGTTCCATTTACAGATATTGCTAGTGAATTAGGTACTTCATTGATGAAAAACATGGTTGCTGTAGGTGCTTCGAGTGCATTATTAGATTTAGATATTGAGGTTTATTTAGAAGTAGTCCAAGAAATTTTTGGGCGAAAAGGACAGCAAGTGGTTGATAAAAATATGGAAGCCATCAAAAGTGGTGCAGAATTTTTAAAAGATCAACTTGGTGATTCGATTAAAATGCAGCTTGAAAAAGCAGATGGAAAAAAACGTATGTTTATGATTGGAAATGATGCAATTGCTATGGGAGCACTTGCTGGTGGCGCACGTTTTATGCCTGCCTATCCAATTACACCTGCTTCAGAAATCATGGAATACTTAATTAAAAAATTACCTGAATTTGGTGGTACAGTTATTCAAACTGAGGACGAAATTGCTGCTTGTACTATGGCAATCGGTGCAAACTATGCTGGTGTAAGAACACTAACTGCGTCTGCTGGTCCTGGTCTTTCACTAATGATGGAAGCGATTGGTTTATCTGGTATTACAGAAACACCACTTGTAATTGTTGACACTCAGCGTGGGGGACCTAGTACTGGATTACCAACAAAGCAAGAGCAATCAGATTTAATGGCGATGATTTATGGAACACATGGAGAAATACCAAAGGTTGTTATGGCTCCTAGTACAGTTCAAGAGGCATTTTATGATGCTGTAGATGCATTTAATATAGCAGAAGAATATCAATGTCCTGTTATTTTATTAACAGATTTACAATTATCACTTGGAAAGCAAACGGTTGAACCGTTAGATTATAGCAAAATTGAAATTCGTAGAGGTAAATTAGACCTTAATCTAGAAATCCCTGAAACTGCAAATAAAGAATATTTTAAGCGTTTTGAAGTTACTGAAGACGGAGTATCGACTCGTATTGTACCTGGTACGAAAAACGGGATCTATCATGTAA
>JBEQAC010000345.1:0-3192 GCA_041640535.1 Bacillaceae bacterium | reverse complement strand
TTCGTTTAAAATTTGGGCAGACGAAAATAAAATAAAGCAAGTGGTATATATATTGCTTGATAATGCTAGGAAATACAGTCAAGATTCCATTGTACTCATGCTCACAGAAACAATGAACACATGCTCTTTTTCTGTGACAGACAAGGGAATTGGCATCCCAAGTGCTGACCTTGATAAAGTTTTTGATCGCTTTTACCGAGTAGATAAAGCGAGAACTCGTGAAACAGGTGGTGTTGGCTTAGGTCTTACGATAGCTAAAAAAATTGTGGATGCACATGGGGGTAAAATTACGATTAGAAGTGAAGAAGGAATTGGAACAACTGTTACAATCACACTACCTAAACAAGTTGAAAGGAATGTGAAAGGAATTGAGAAATAAAAAGATCCTTATTATCTTTATTGCATTCCTTATTCTTGTTGTAGTGGCCATCCTACTGTTTTTCTTATTCAAACAGAATACCTCTTTACTATCAGAGGAAGAGATGTTAGAGATGGTACAAAAACAATATGAAGGGAGCACAATTGAATCTGTTCATCAGCAAGGAACATTATATACCATTGTGCTTCAACATACTTTGGGTCAGTATCAACTGCTGATTGATGGTGAGACTGGAGACACAATCTCCTTAAAACGACTAAGTCTTCATCAAGATGAAGACAGCCAAAATCAAGATACAGGCGGAAATACGGAAGATCCTATTGATGACCACGCCAAAACTAAGTTAACGGAACAAGAGGCAATCGAGATTGCTTTGAGTGAAGTTCAAGGAAGGATAGATCAAATAGTGCTTGAGGAGGAAGATGGCATTACTGTCTATGAAGTTGAAATTGAAGTCGATAATGAGACGGAGGCGACAATTATCATTAACGCCTACACGGGGAAAGTTCTCTTTATTACATGGGATTAACTGTCGTTGATAAAATTCTACTTAAATACTTTCATTAAAAATTTTTAATGTTTTACTCCTTTTTTGTTAATGTTTAGCACTTATTATGAAGTTGTAGGAAAGAAAGCAAACAAATGAAAGGAGATAAGACATATGAAGGTTTTTACAGCAGTATTAGTTAGTGCATTATTATTAGGTGGAGTAAGTGTAGGTGCACAAGTGTTAACGAAGGACGAGGTAGAATCGAATTTACAGCAGGTGCAGCATGTTACTCCGGTAATTACTGAAAACACAGGTGGAATTACTATATCTGAGGTATCTGATATTGTGTTAGCGAAAGTAGAAAATGGGGTCATTACGGAAATGGAACACGATCGTGAAAATGGACGCCTAGTGTATGAGATTGAAGTAAAAAACGAGCAATTCGAATATGATTTTAAGGTTGACAAGCAAAATGGAGAAATATTAAAGGAAAAGAAAGAAAATAGGAGTCAAAAAAAACAAAAAAACCCTAGTTCATCTACCTCAATAAATAATGAATCTATTATTTCGATAGAGAAAGCCAAAGAAATTGCATTAAATGAATTGCATGGAAAGATTGATGAGATTGAGCTTGAACGTGAAGATGGTTCTTTCATTTATAAGGTGGAGATTGAACCAGGACAATACGAAGACGATGATGTTGAGGTATATATAGATGGACTTACTGGAAAGGTTTTATACGTTGAGTGGGACGATTAAAAATAACAAAAAACGAAGGGATTCCTTCGTTTTTTTGTGTAAGTTTATACCTTCTTTTAAGAAAACATCTATTTCCCCCTACAATGCTTACAAACTTGTAGCAATTCATTTGTCACGGTCCTAAGGGGGTACAATAGTTTGACACCAGTTCTTCCACATAATGGACATGTTCCCCGGTATGATTTACCCGTTTTTAAAGCGACTCTTTTTAACGTTTTGCCACGATTGCTCTTTGACATCTCCCATCCATCCCTACACCAAAATCAATTTATTATTCCTATCTTTATTTAATGTTGGACTTGGCTAAAGATTGATAGGCATATGCACATTTTTCGTGTATAAGGATGGTGATTTTTTGAATGTCCTTTATTAATTTGGCACAGCTTGATCTATGTTACTTTTTTACAATATCTTTTACAACCTCTTCAAGTGTTACACTTCCTAAAGACTTTTCCAATGCTAGTTGGGCATTGGAGAATAATGGGTATATTGCATTTTGAATATTTCTTCCCACAGGACAGTCTGGGTTTGGATTATCATGAACACTAAACAATTCTTTGTCCTGAACAACATTTACAGCCTTATAAACGTCAAGTAAAGTTATTTCAGATAATTCCTTTGCTAGTTCAGCACCTGCAATACCTGGACGTACTTTTATTAAACCCGCTTTTTTTAGCATTCCCATAATTTTTCTTATAAGAGCTGGATTTGTATTTACACTTCCTGCAATAAATTCTGATGAGCTGACTCCGCCCTTATTTAGCTCAATAAGGGATAGGATATGAATTCCTACAGCAAACCGGCTGCTGATAGACATTGTAGTCACCTTCCTAAACTTAGTTTACGAGAAAAAATATAAATCATGTAATTAATTTGATTACAACCTTATTATACCTTAAGTAAACAAAAAAGATTAAAATTTTAAATCCCCTATTTCAACATACTTTAGATTAGGGGATAATTTTTTAATCTTGAAAATAGAGAATACCTATTTATTTATTCCTTCTCTTTCTCTTGTTCTTATTAAAAAATATGCTGTAATCCAGGAAGCGATTGGAATAATGAGAGCTACACCAATACCGGCACATAGAATGGTTAGCATTTCAGCACTAAATACTTTTGAATTTACAATTTCTCCAAGCGAATAGGACAACTCTTTAAACCATATAAGCAATGCTAAATACCCTCCAAAGAAGGCAAAAAATAACGTATTCGCACTCGTTCCTAGTATATCCTTCCCGATACTCATTCCAGATAAGAATAAATCCTTCCTACTGATTAAAGGATGATGATTAAATATTTCACGCATAGGAGATGTGATGGAAATGGCAACATCGGTAATGGCACCGATTGTACTCATAATGATCACAGCAGCTCCAATTTTCACAAAATCTACTCCTATATAAAGAGAAAAAATACTAAGCTCCTCTATCTCCTCTTCACCAAATCCTTGAGTCATTGTATGATCTGTTACGATGACGATAAAAAAGAGAAGTAAAACAAATGTAATAATCGTTGATATGAATGCTGTTATGGTTTTATTGTTTACTTTATTTATATAAAA
>JBEQAC010000344.1:0-3195 GCA_041640535.1 Bacillaceae bacterium | reverse complement strand
CAAATACCGTAGCCAGCAAGATCATATTTTTCACAACAAATATGATCCTAAGAGATAATATGGGGACTAAAATAAGTTGAAGTAAGAAAATCAGAACAATATCATACATGGTAAGCAGCACCTCTCTGTAAAATTACGTATTAATCTCTACACCCATTACATTTAAAAGGAAATCATGAAATTAATGATAAATAGGAACATTAAGATGAGTGAAACTTTATTTATAAACATTTTTATTATTAGTAAAAATGCAGAAAATCATATCGAAAGAGAGATGTTTATGACTCAAAAACGGAAAATTACGGTTGCTAGAGGCGATGGCATCGGTCCTGAAATTATGGATGCTACACTTAAAGTTTTAGAATATGCAGGGGCTTTGATTGAACCTGAATTTATTGAGATTGGAGAGAAAGTATATTTGGAGGGAAACTCCACTGGGATTCCTGATCAAGCATGGGAGTCATTAAGAAGAAATAAGGTTTTCTTTAAAAGTCCAATTACCACTCCTCAAGGTGGAGGATATAAGAGCTTAAACGTCACAATCCGAAAAACGTTAGGGTTATATGCAAACGTAAGACCGAATGTTTCATATGCTCCCTTTGTTAAAACAAAACATCCGAATATGGACTTGGTTATTATTCGTGAAAACGAAGAAGATTTGTATGCAGGGATTGAGCACCAACAGACACCAGAAGTTGTTCAATGTCTTAAGTTAATAACTCGACCTGGCTCAGAGAAAATCATCCGATATGCCTTTGAGTATGCCCGTAAAAACAATCGAAAAAAAGTGACATGCTTCACCAAAGATAATATTATGAAATTATCTGATGGCCTTTTCCACAAAGTATTTAAGGAAGTGGCTCAAGAATACCCTGATATAGAAACCGAACACTGGATTATAGATATTGGTATGGCTAAGATTGCTGATACCCCACAGGATTTCGATGTCATTGTGATGCCAAACCTATATGGAGACATTGCTTCGGATGTAGCCGCACAAATCACTGGAAGTGTTGGGCTTGCTGGTTCAGCTAATATTGGAGACCATGTGGCGATGTTTGAAGCCATTCATGGTAGTGCCCCTGACATTGCAGGAAAAGGAATTGCCAATCCTTCTGGTTTAATCAACGGTGCCATTATGATGCTAGTTCATATCGGACAAGCAGAAGTGGCGACTCGAATTCATAATGCTTGGTTAAAAACATTGGAAGATGGGGTTTATACGGGGGATATTGCAAAAGGTGGTGCTTCAGTGGGAACCATGGAATTTGCTGAAGCAGTAATCGAAAGACTTGGCCAAACTCCTGAAAACTTTAAACCAGTTGAATACAAAAACGTACAACCTACAGAAGAAAATGATTTTAAATTATCTCCAATGGTAAAAGAAAGAGTGAAACTTGATATCGTTCGAGAACTTGATGGGGTAGATGTATTTTTATTTAATGATGAATTAACTCCTGATGAACTTGGTAAAAAGTTAGAAGAAATCTCTGGTCCAGAATTTCATCTTGCGGTCATTACAAATCGTGGAGTAAAAGTATATCCAAATGGGTTTCCAGAAACGTTTACAACAGATCACTGGCGTTGTCGTTTCGAAATTGCAGAGAGTCAATCAACACTGACCAATCAGGATATTATCCAACTCCTAATTCGTGTCGAAGAAGCCGGTTTGGAATGTATAAAAACCGAAAATCTTTACCGCTTTAATGGTGAACGTGTATATTCTTTGGGGCAAGGTCAATAATTTAAGATCATTAATAAAAGCTACTGACTTCACAGTAGCTTTTCACCTTTTAAAAAGTATGTGCTATATCTTTCGCTCTTGCAATTGCATTATCTTTTATTTCCTGTGCTTTATCAGGCATTGCAGCATGTCCTTCAACAAATAAGCCTTCAAAGGAAGGGACTCCATAAAATTGCATGATAATGCTTAGATAACGGTGACCCATTTCCATTTGAGCAGCGGGTCCTTCTGAATAAATTCCTCCCCGTGCTTGTATATGTAAAGCTTTTTTATCTGTCAATAAACCTACTGGACCCTCAGCAGTATATTTAAAGGTTTTACCAGCTACAGAAACAGAGTCAATATAAGCTTTTAAAACTGGCGGGAATGAAAAATTCCACAATGGTGTAACAAAAACATATTTATCTGCAGAAATGAATTGCTCACATAATTCTGAGAGTCTACCCACTTTTGCTTTTTCATCAGCTGAAAGTTCTTCAAAGCCTTTTCCGGATTGAAGCTTCCCCCACCCACTAAACACATCAACATCAATATGTGGGATATTTTCTTTATAAAGGTCAAGATCCACAATCTCGTCGTTTGGATTTACTTCTTTGTAGCTATCAATAAACGCCTTTCCTACAGCCATACTATAAGACTGAGTGTCATCATGTGGATGAGCTGTGATATATAATACTTTTGCCATTTTTATTCCTTCTTTCTTCACTGTTTTCGTTTTAGTTTCTGTGTTATAAATAAAATCTATTCTTGTCTTGTTATAATCTGAAACAAAATAAAAAAGGGATGTGCTTTAACAACGGGTTCCGTTAACTATCGCAAACATTAAAAATGTAATACAAAATTTTTGTTGATATAAAGGGATTTTAATAATTATTTTTGGGGAATTTGTAGTGCAATTTGTATATTAAAATGTGGGGGTACAATAGCCAGTGCACCAAAGTAAAATACACTTCATTTTTACTTGCAAATTGATATACAGTAAAATATTTAATGATACTGTAATAACTGAATGTTGAGCTCCCTGTGGATGAAAAATAAACGGTAAAATTCCGGCTAAATTGGGAAATACCCATATTTCCTTAAAAATAAGGGGAGTATTTCCGTTTATATTATCCAAATCTTTGGATTTTGTCTTATTTAGAGCAGTTAATCGGAATATCTCCGCTTATCTCCGCTTCTTTAGCTTCCTCAACATACATTAGCAGGATATTCTCCGCCTATTAATTCTCATACCTACATGAAATCGATACGGAGGAAGCGGAAATGGTTTAAAACTTCTTAATAAGAAAAATTCGTAATTCGAGATCCGAAGTATTAGCAATTAAAAGCAAAATAGCAAGGGTATAAACCCTTGCCATTTCTTAATGTTTATTTAATCTCTCTAGCCAATTTCCCTACATTTTATAGTGCAAAAAAGATTACATTTTGGTTTGCATTTTTCTGTGCAAATT
>JBEQAC010000343.1:0-3201 GCA_041640535.1 Bacillaceae bacterium | reverse complement strand
TTCTTGTCGTCTTTCTAATATTGGTTAGTTGTTCTAAACGAATAATGGACACTTGATTATCTACTGCAAAATTAACAATTTGTCTGCTGATTTTGTGGTCTTTATCTTTCATCCATCGTTGTTCTTTATCATCCCATTTACGAATGGTGTTAAGCTTTTTCATTTTTCCTAACTCTCTTCGAGTGGAACGGAATTTTCTTTTTACATACTTGTTCTCTCTACCATTTCCAAAGAACCTTGTCTTACCTTGGTTTGTCACAGCTACGGCAGGAACTTTTAAACCTAAGTCTACACCCATGATTTGTCCGTCTGTTGAGATTGGAGTTGGAACTTCAAGGGATACTTGAGCAAACCATTTCCCTGACTTCTCAACGATTCGCATCAGCCCCCATTTCGCATGTTGAAGAAACTCCTGATCTCTTTCCGTTACAAGAGCAGGGAAAATCGTCTTTTTCACTTTGTTATCAACGATAATAGGAAAAGCAATAGAAGACTCACTAATCGAATAGTTTTGATTATTGACATAGTAGGTAGGTTTCTTTAGAACGGGGCGTTTCTTTTCCTTTTTGGCTTTTTTAAATACACTCTTAGCGTCACGAATGGCCTGATTGAGTACGGCAGAGGGCAGATTGGCTTCTACATCTTTTGTTGTGACTTTAGGGAATGAACCTTTTACTTCTGCCTGTTCAGTTAAGGTATTGACCAGTCGAATATATTCCTTGCTTAATCGTTTTAATTCGTTTAGATGGCTTGGAAAGAATCTAATCTTAATGGTGATAGATTGCATGTTGTCACCCCCTTGTCTTTTGTTGTTCAACATATCTTTTAATCGTTTCGCTGGAAACATTCCCAGCTGTACTTACAAAGTAGGAACGTGTCCAAAGAGAAGGCAAATGTGCCAGATGTATAAATTCCTCTCTTAATCGTTTGGAAGTGACTCCTTTGATTTTTGCCATGATATCAGCAGGACTGAATGTCGGTAGAGCGTTTAGAAAAAGATGTGCGTGGTCCTTGTCCGTTTCGATAGCAATAATCTCTATTTTCAAATCATCACAAACATCCTTAACCAATTCTTTAAATCTGATTTCAACGTCTAGTTTCAGGAATATCTTTTTTCTATATCGAGGACAAAAAACAAAATGATAGTTTATCAATGATACGGTAGTTGTAGTTCTTCTATAATTATCCATATATCAATTGTATCAGTTTGTTATATGTACTGCAACAATAAACCAATAAAATGTTGGAACATTAACGTGTCAAAAAACACGCCTGTTCCAATCTCGCTGTCATCCCACACCTAAAGGGGTGGGCTTTCTCGCTCGAGTAACCTGTAAAATTTGTTTTCCTTACGTTTGGAATCATGATGTTGAGCAGTATTCTTGCTTTTTTAATCTCCAATTCGTATTATCAGCAAAAATTAAAACCCTCTAACGATCAAAAAATAACAGATATTGCACAATCTATCGCTTCGTATGCTGACGGACACCCACATATCAACTTAGCAGAATACCTGGAAAATATTTCTTTAATGGGATATCAAATCTTCCTGACTGATGATTTTGGTGAAGAAGCTTATTTTGGCGCACCATTCCGAGAAAAAAATATCTCTGTTTCAACTAAAGAGTTTGTACTAGGCGGGAATGTTTACCATGGAATTCTTCTTTTTCCGCAACAAATGTTTGTAACGGGCTTTTTTGCCAATGAATTGAAGAATACCATTGGTGTTCCTTTAAGACATAATGGAAAAAATTATGCTCTTTTCCTCAGACCGGATATTAAACTTCTTTTTAATGAGATGCATCTTTTATTTGGATGGCTGCTTGCCTTAACGATTCTGTTGAGTATTGTCATCGTCGTTTTTAGTACCTATTATTTAGTAAAGCCCATTTCAAAACTAACGATTGCCACAAAATCACTTGCCAACGGCGATTTCAATGTTGAGCTGGATCTTACTCGTCAAGATGAGTTAGGAGAACTTTCCCAGAGCTTTTTACGAATGGCAAGCAAGTTAGAACAAATGGAAGATATAAGGAAGGAATTTATTTCAAATATTTCACATGATATCCAGTCACCCTTATCTAATATAAAAGGATATACAAACCTGCTGGAAAAAGAATCAATAAGTCTAGAAGAAAGATCCCATTACATTTCAATCATTAACGGTGAAATAAGAAGGCTATCAACGTTAACCAAACAATTGTTACTTCTTGCTTCCTTGGATCGAAGTGATGAGATTATGAAAAAAAAGCCATTTAATGTGGGTCAGCAAATTAAGGAATTGATACGAAATTACCAATGGCAAGTAAGTGAAAAGGGGATTATACTTACCTATTCTTTACCCGATACCGTAATAATGGGTGACCCATCGTTACTCAATACGGTTTGGGATAACCTACTAACAAATGCCATTAAATATAATGTACACAATGGAAGTATTGAAATATCAATAGAAGAAAGAGGAGAAACCATCCTAGTAGCCTTTAAAGATACAGGTATAGGATTGAATCATACAGAAATGGAAAAGGTTTTCGATCGTTTTTATCGGGCTGATACCGCACGAACACGAACCATCGAGGGAACAGGACTAGGTTTATCCATTGTTTGGACCATTATCCAATTGCATAATGGTCATATCAGTGTAAATAGTAAAGAAAAGGTAGGAACGACGTTTATTGTTGAATTGCCTGTTAAGTGATAGTCGCTTACGGCATTATTCTCTGAAGCCATCCGTAAGTGGAAATGGAGGAATCATAGAGGCTTAACTCTCTAATTATGGAGTTCTTCTACTGAAAGCTCACTTATTTGTAGTTTTGAAAATATCTCGGATCGATTGTTGAGGAGCAGTGTTCCATTACTGTTCCTTCTTGCTGTTGAAGTATCGGGAGGCTAGTTGAATAGGGACGGCTAGTGTAACTAATTAACAAAGAACTCATCCTTTATAACTGTTCTGAGATTATAAAAGGATTTTAACGGGGAATCGCTCCTTTTTTGTATGTTCAACTATAGGGGATAGTTCAAGAATAGGTAGAATGAATGCAAATATTCTTACATAAATATGGGAGGAAGGTGTGAAATTAGGAGGTGGCATTATGGCTAATCCAATTGTCGTGAGATCCTTGGATGAAATTAAGTTTTGGTCTAGGATCATGAAGGAACATGCTTTATTTTTAAGCTTGGGATTTACCTATCATCAGACAC
>JBEQAC010000342.1:0-3224 GCA_041640535.1 Bacillaceae bacterium | reverse complement strand
TTTTTGTTAGCTGAAACCATTTCTTTCGTACCCTGAAGCTGTGAGCTTATTTCTTTTGAGCGTTCAGCTGCACGTTTCACCGCTTCTGAAATTGCGTTACCTCCACCATTTTCCTCTAATGCTTGTAACCCAGCTGCAGTTGTACCATTTGGTGAAGTTACATTTTCACGTAATACTGTTGGTGTTTCATTTTGTTCCTGAATCATTTTTGCCGCTCCAACAATCGTCTGAGCGATGATCTGCCGTGAGATTTCCGGCTCTAAGCCATTTTCCACACCCGTTTTCTCCATGTGCTCCATTAGGTAATAAAAATACGCCGGGCCGCTCCCCGCGATCCCTGTAAATATATCCATTTTATCCTCATGGATCACATAAACTTTTCCGATTGTTTGTAGCAGTTCTCTTGCGATTTTGACTTGATCAAATGATGTGTGCTTTCCTGAGGTAATTGCTGTTGCTGATTCACCAATCATACTAGATGTGTTAGGCATCACTCGTATAACTTGTTGACCTGAATGAAGATGTTGTTCAATATAGGAGGTTGTAATCCCGGCTAATACAGAGAGTATTAACGCATTTGGGCTAATTTCATGTTTAATAGAAAGTAACGCTTGATTGATATCCTTTGGTTTCATCGCCAAAATAATGATATCGACATCTTTTAAACTTATATTCTCTCTTTGTATGGCTTTAACTCCATAAGATTTCTCTAACTCTTTTAATCGTTTCATGTTATTTCGATTGGTTACTATCACTTGTTTAGGTGGAATCTTCCCTGAACCAGTAATCCCTGATATCATGGCTTCTGCCATAGATCCTGCACCTAAAAAGGCAATTTTCATTTTCGATAACATGTCATCGCTCCCTGTAAGTATGTTCGTATTTTTGTTCCTATTTTTAGCAACGACTCTATACTAACACTTTTAGATTGTTATTCAATAGGTTCAAGGGAAGTCATAAGGAAAACAATCAATTAGTGAGTGAAAGCGTTACCATTTATACCTAAACTTGGTAAATGGCTTCTCAGGCCTATTTATAAAGGGAGATTCAAAAATATGAAGAGTGTGCGTACAAGCAGCAAAGGACTTATAGGAGGAAGGTCATATTAACATTTTCCCTAAAACTTGAATATTTGTTTTCGGGTCCCAATACAATTGTGATTGTGTGTTAGAATAATAATAATATTCTAAAATCAGATGGTTAAATGGAGGATTTTATATGTACCCTTTTGATTTTCATTTGCCAACGAAGGTAATTATCGGTGTTGGCAGCTTTTCAAAAATAGGCGAGTATTTGATGGAACATCAACTTGGAAAACGTGTCTTTATTGTATCAGATCCAGGAATTGAAAAATTGGGATTGGTTTCACAGCTTGTCGATGATTTAAAAGGACATGGATACATTCCTTATGTATTTACTAATGTTAAACCAAATCCAAGAGATCACGACTGCATTGAAGGTGGAATGGAAGCAAAAAATTTCGGAGCAGACTCTATCATTGCTTTAGGTGGTGGTTCTGTTATTGATGCAGCAAAATCGATATCAATCTTAAACGTATTAGGTGGAATCCCTCAAGATTATGCTGGTCGGAATCTAGTCCCTACGACTGTAACGCCGATTATCGCCATCCCTACTACAGCAGGGACTGGCGCTGAAGTAACACGATCATCTGTCATAACAGATACAACTAACAAAATAAAAATCACCATTAAAGATGTTAAAATTGCTCCATTATTAGCGATTATTGATCCTGAGCTTACATACAATCTACCAGCACCATTAACAGCATCGACTGGGATGGATGCCTTAGTTCATGCGATCGAAGCTTATACCTGTAAACGATCAAATCCAATTGCAGATGGATTAGCTTTACAAGCAATGAAACATATTTTTCCGAATCTACGAACCGCCTATCGAGATGGAAAAAACAAAGAAGCACGCATTCAACTCATGGTTGGCTCGACCATTGCAGGCATGGCCTTTTCTCACTCAGATGTGGCCTCTGTTCATTGTATGGCAGAAGCCATTGGCGGACTTTATGATACTCCACATGGTGTAGCAAATAGTATGTTCTTACCTTATGTTCTTGAATATAATGCTCCTGCTTCTATTGAAAAACATGCTATCATCGCACGAACTATTGGAATAGCTAGTCACTTGATGTCAGATGAAGAAGCTACAAATGCTCTTGTTGAGGAAATGAAGCAACTGGCACATGACCTTTCGATCCCAAGTTTTTCCTCTCTAAAAGAAGTAAAGGTTGATGACTTTGAATATCTTGCACAATCAGCCTATAACAATGGTTCGACACCTAGTAATGCAAGAACGATATCGAAAGAGGACTACTTTCAATTATTTAAAAAAGCTTATGCAGCAAAAGACTTTACTAAGGAGTAAAAGGATGAACCATGTGTTCATCTTTTTTCATTTTTATTATAAGCACCCCACCGCCCACACTCGTATTTACCTACTCACATAGGATAGATGGAAAACTAATGAAAGGTGTGTGAGTAGATGAAGTTTGGCAAGTTGGGCAAATACATGTTGATCACTTTAGCCTCTTTCCTACTAATTATCTCTGGCTTTACTGTTTTCCTGTATGGAAACAATGACTCTAGTATTTCAGCCATGTCGAAAGTAAATAGTGCATCCTCAGCTACTAGCTCGAATGAAAATTCCTCTTCTGACCAGAACAACAATACCACTACCAACATTACAATCACAAACAATATCGTCAATAATATCCATGGTGGTTCTGGAACAACTGTAGAAACGACGGTAACAAATGATATTAATGGTGACACTGATAGTGAGATTAAAAATCAAGTTGATAACAATGTAAGTGGAAATAGGGAAGCTGCTGTTTCCAATACGATTGAAAATCTTATGAATGGTCATATGACAGGTTCACTTGATAACCTTATTAATAACTCTATTAATGGTACCATTCAAGGTCTAGACAATAACATTTTGAATGATATAAAAGTAAATGTGGATGTCAATGTATCCAATGATGTAAACAATGCGGTTAATGGGGATTCAGAAGATAACAATAAAGAAGATAATAACAAAGATGAAAGCAAAGAAGAAGAAGGTGAAGAAAATAATGAAAACGGCACAAAACCAGAGGATGTAGAAGACATTATCTGGGGAATTGATTCAGCAAGTGAAACAACAGAAGAATTCTATGCCTGTGTCCGAGAGAATTTTGGTGATCCTGTCGT
>JBEQAC010000341.1:0-3237 GCA_041640535.1 Bacillaceae bacterium | reverse complement strand
GTTAAACAAACAGCACTTCAAATCGCGAATTACTACGAAAAGGAAACGGTTTACAAGCTTAAAAATGCGATCGATTTCATACAACTTGGGATAGCGATGATTATTATGGTAGTTATGACGCTTTTGACCCTTGTTTCGAGTGAGACTGCGATGGTTAAACCGAAGACACCTTATTCGATTATGCTACCGTTTTTATATATTTATTAATTAACAATAGAGGTGAATTGAAATGATTGAAGGTGGAGTTGACATTACGGATAAACTTGGGTATACTCTATTAAAGAAGGGCATAGTTGATTATGAAACGCTTGAAAGGGCTTTAAAGATAAAGGAGCAGGAAGATGCAAAAACAAGAAGAAGTCTGGCACAGATACTTGTATATGATTTCAATATTGACCATGACTTTGTTTTTAGAGAAGTGGCAAATTTGTATGGGTTCAGGGAGATTTACCTTGCGGACGAGAACATAGATAAAAACAGGATTGATTTCATTAAAAAACTTGTCGACCCATTGCCCCAAGCTTTGAAGGATAAGATGCGCGAAGAAAAAGTTTTGCCATTGAAATATGATGAACAAAGACCTGATAAACTTATTTTGATCTCCGCAGACCCAACGAGTAGAAGCATACCTTTGATAGCTCGTTCGCTTGGTGCGAAAAGATATGAGGTTTGTTATGTCAGGTTTAAAGATATGCAAAGTTTAGTGGACAAAGTTTTCCCGCCTGAAAATGAATTTCTAAGAGTGCTTGAAGAGTCAGCAAGGGTTGAGGTTGTAGATGAACAACTCGAAAGCGAGGAAACGCTTGATGAAGCTGCGATCGAAGCTGAAATCAATAAGAGTATGCTTGTCAATCTCGTAGAAGGTATGCTTGTTGAAGCTGTAAGAAAAGGTGCAAGCGATATCCATATAATTCCGAAAGATGCGAGGACGACGGAGATTCATTTTAGAATTGATGGGAAGTTGAGACTGTGGCATGTGCAAGAAGGAATAAGACCGGAGGCAATTGCAGCGGTTGTTAAAGATAGGTCAAAAAATGTCGACAGGTTTGAACGCGAGATGGCGCAAGATGGATTTATTCAGAGAAAGGTTGACGGACATATGATAAGGTATAGGGTATCCATTTTGCCGATAGTTGGTAAAGAGTTTCAGTATAAATTTGAAAGCATTGTAATAAGAGTCCTCGACGATAGAAAAGTCATAACTGACCTCGACAAACTTGGTTTTCAAGGAAAGGCCAAGGAATTTTTTATAAAAGCTATATCAAAACCGCAGGGGATGATTATAGTTACGGGTCCAACTGGAAGTGGTAAATCTACGACGCTTATGGCCGCTTTGCATTATATTATGAAACCTGAAATAAATGTTTTAACTGTTGAAGACCCAGTTGAGTATATAATTCCTGGGGCGAGACAATTGAAGATTGGACCGAAGATGAACTTCGAGCAAGCCTTGAGAGCTATTTTGCGTCATGACCCAGATGTTGTAATGGTTGGCGAGATAAGAGATAAGGAAACCGCAGAAATTGCGATTAAACTTGCCAACACCGGTCACCTTACATTTTCAACCCTTCACACTAACGATGCACCAAGTGCTATATCGAGATTGTACAAAATGGGCATCGAGACATTCCTAATCGCATATGCTATAAACATAATAATTGCTCAGAGGTTGATTCGTAAACTTTGTGATAAGTGTAAAAGACCGATAGAAGACCTTGATCCATCAATACCTTTGAGTTTGGGATTTACCGAAGAGGAAATCAAAAATACCGTTTTTTACGAAGCTGTTGGTTGCGACCAGTGTCATGGTGGATATAAAGGTAGAATAGCTATTCATGAAGCGCTCTACTTTACAAAGGAAATCCGTAGGTTGATATTTAAGACGGGAAAAGATATAGATGAGGAAGCGATAAGAGAGCAGGCCATAAAAGATGGGATGCTAACTTTGAGGGCTGCTGGAAGGGAAAGGATAAAACAGGGTTTGACAACGCTTGAGGAAGTAGCGCATGCAACAACAGAAGATTAAAAAGTTATGACAACAGGGCAAACTTTAATAACGATATTGGCGCTTGCTTTGCTTTCGTTAGCTGTTTTAAATGTTAACAGGGGTTTGTCAAGCCATGATATAAGTTTGGCTCAGAATCGGTATAGGCTTGAGGCTCTTTCAATTGCAACTTCTTACATTCAACAAGCGACGCAGTATTATTTTGATGAGGCTGTTGCGGATACAAATAATACTGAAAAAACTGATCCGGATACATTCACTGAGCTGTCTCGGCTTGGGCTTGATCCGGGCGATTCAACAATCTTTGGCATAGAGATAAATGATTTTGACGATTATAATTCAATTGTAAGGGTTGATACGGGGAAAAGTGGTGTGATTTATAGAATTAGGTTTAAAGTTGAATATGTTAATTTAGATGCAAATGGCAGCATAGTTCCAGCTTCTGGTAAGACATTTCATAAAAGGATGACAATTATGGTGACCGATGTTTATGATCCGCCTTTAATTTATAGAGAAACCCCCACTGGTAGGGTCAGGGATACACTTAAGATAAGTTCAGTTTATAGTTATTGGTTTTTTAATTAAAATTTTCAATTTTTTATGGGTTCACTGCTTGATTACATAACTGCCTTGATAATTGGCGGTGCGATTTTGTTAATCACTATGAAGGTTACTGATACGGGAACGAGGGAATTTTTAAACTATAATTCGGATGCTATTTCTCAAATAAACCTCGCGAATATGTCAAACATAATCGAGTATGATTTGCGAAAGATGGGATATGGAATTCCAGAAAATGAGCAAGTGCTTTTTATCGCAGAACAGAATCGCTTGAAATTTATTGCGCATCTCAATAGAGAATTTGATTATTTTGGTCATTTGATTCCCCATCTTGATAATATTCCCGATACTATTGAATATATTGTAACGCTTGCCGAAACAATTGATTATGGGGATACAAGCCTTAGAATGTATAAAGTGACACGTCGACTTATGATTACAGGCGAAGGAGAAAAGATATCTGACATCGGAAGGATAGGCAATGGAAGGGTTTTTAGATATCTTGATCAACTTGGTAATCCCGTGGACATCGGAACAGAGCTTGTTGCAACAAAGATGGTTGAAGTTACTTTGACTGCTTTTAATCCGAGGGTTGTTTTATCTCCGGAACTTGTAAAGAGGGAAGTTTCAAATATTGAGGATATTGAGTTTAGAAAAAAGGAATTGAGAAG
>JBEQAC010000340.1:0-3244 GCA_041640535.1 Bacillaceae bacterium | reverse complement strand
ACTTGACATCCTATTTTTTCTACAACATTTTCAAAATGATTTAATTCCGTTTTAATTCGGTCAATATTAGCATATATCGCTTGATCATTTAGACCTAATGATTTTAACCGTTCTCTTCGAATACTATTTAACTTTTCTGCACTGATCTTTAGACCAAAGCATTTTTTTGCAGATACCTTAAAAAGCTCCTCTGGTGGTTCTACTTCTGGCACTAATGGAACATTTGCAACTCGTATCCCTTTATGCGCTAGATACTGGGATAAAGGCGTTTTTGAAGTACGGGAAACCCCGACTAGAACAATATCTGCTCGTAATATTCCTCGTGGATCACGTCCATCATCGTATTTAACAGCAAATTCAATGGCTTCTATTTTCTTAAAATAATCTTCGTCCAATTTTCGAACTAAACCCGCTTCATGACTAGGGTCAACTCCGTAAATGCTTGCCATTTTATCAATGAGTGGACCGATGATATCATATACGGCGACACCTTCACGTTCTGCTTCTTTATGTAAATGATTTCTAAGTTCCTGTATAACAAGAGTAAATACAATAATCCCTTGATTTTTTTTTGCGGTTGCAATAATTTCATTTAATGTTGCAATATCCTCTACATAAGGAATACGTTTGATTTCGGTATTTTTACTGCTAAATTGACTAACGGCTGCTTTTACGACCAATTCAGCTGTTTCCCCAACTGAGTCGGAAACAATATATACAATTCGATTACCCATCATTTATCCCTCCATTTTCCATCTAGACAAGACCATCCATCGCTAGGGATACCAATGCTTTTGTCATATTTGTTTTTGTAATACGTCCAATGACCTCTTTGCCCTTTTCTGTTTGCTTTACCACTGGTAATGCATCAATTTGTTTTTCTATTAATTTCTGAGCAACTTCAATTAAAGAATCATCCCGTTCGCACATGGTGATATTTGGCATTCTAGTCATGATAATATTAACAGGGACGGCAGATAATTCTTGTTTTCCAATACTAGCTCTTAGTAGATCCTTTCGAGAAAGTACACCCACCAAAATTGATCCCTGGTCCACTACAAATAATGTACCCACATCCTCTAAAAACATCGTAACAATTGCATCATATACTGAAACATGTTCTGCTACTACGACTGGTATTGATTGAAAATCTTTTACTTGAAGCTTCATAATTTTATCCGTTATCAGCTGTGAGCCTGTTTTCCCTGTATAATAGTAACCTACCCTTGGTCTAGCATCTAAGTAACCTGCCATCGTTAATATTGCTAAATCTGGCCTTAAGGTTGCACGGGTTAGGTTTAATTGTTCGGCAATCGATTCACCTGTAATAGGACCATTTTCCTTTACAATTTGTAAAATTTGTTCCTGCCGTTTATTCAGTTCGATCTTACTCACCACCTTATGAATCAAATAAGTTTATATCCGACTAGTATAACTAGCAAAAGAGATAGAAAAACAGGTGTTAAACAACCATGTTTTAACACCCTTTTCGTTTTAGTTCTTATTTAACAACAATCGAATTTACATTCGCAAATTCAGAAATGACTTCGGATAAGTGAACCATTTGCGCTAGGCGATTTTTTCTAATTGCTTCATCATCAGCCATAACCATATTATGATCAAAGTAATGACTAATTACAGTTTTCATCGATGATAGTATGTGAAACGCCTTTTCGGCATCTCCATTAGTTAATGCTGCGTACACCTTTTCCTTCATTTCAACATAGGCCTCAAATAGTTCCTTTTCTTCACTTGTTTCAAAGAGACTTTCATTTATTTCTATCTTTTCACCTTTTTTGGCAATATTTAATACTCGACTTAACGCTTCAATTGTTTCTTTAAACTCATGGTCTTCTTTCTGATTATCAAGAACAACTGCCTTCTTTATTAACGTACTAATTCGATTGACGCGAGAGCCGAGAACCGCGTCAATTACGTCATAACGAATATTACGAGTCGTTAGTTCATTTCTAATTCGTAGTTTGAAAAAGTTTTCTAAATCAGATACAAGCTGTTCTTTACTCTGTTCTTCTTCCTTTTTCACCATGGAAACGTCCAATCCGATTTCTAATAGGTCATCTAAAGCAATCGCCCAATCCTTCTCTAAAAGAATCTGAACAATCCCTGTTGATTGACGTCTTAATGCATATGGATCTTGTGATCCTGTTGGAATAATTCCGATTGAGAAGCAGCTTACAATTGTATCAAGTTTGTCTGCAATACTTACAATCGCACCGATTGTAGAAGCTGGCACCCCATCCTCTGCATGCCTTGGCATATAATGCTCATTAATTGCAGTTGCAACAATTTGTTCTTCCCCACTTAATGCTGCATATTTTTCTCCCATAATTCCTTGAAGCTCTGGGAATTCATATACCATGTGTGTAACAAGATCAAATTTACAGATTTCTGCCGCCCGTTCTACATGCTTTAATGTTACGCTGTCTACATCTAAGATATTCGCCATTTTAATGGCAATCTCTTTAATTCTTCTTACTTTTTCTCCTAGCGTTCCAATCTCTTCATGATAGACAATGGAATCAAGTTTCGAAACAAGATGATCAATATTTTGCTTTTGATCCTCTTTATAGAAAAAGTCTGCGTCGGAAAGTCTAGCTCGTAGAACCTTTTCATTTCCTTTTGCGACAGTATCAAGATGCTTATGGTCTCCATTTCGAATCGTAATAAAATAAGGCAGTAAATCCCCATTTTTATTCTTCACTGGAAAGTATCGTTGGTGCTCTTTCATGGAGGTAATTAAAACCTCTTCAGGTAATGATAAAAATTCATCTTCAAATTTACCGAATAAAGCCGTTGGATATTCTACTAAGTTATTTACTTCTTCCAGAAGGTCCTCATCAATTGGAACAACCCAATCATTTTCCTCAGCAAGCACTTGAATTTGATTCTGAATCGCTTCCTTACGTTCTAATGCATTCACGATCACATATTGGGATAACAGCTCGTTCTCATAGTCACGAGGAGTCTGTATGACGACCTGTTCACCTAAGAATCGATGTCCAGTGGAACGATTGCTTGATTCCACACCAGTAATGGTTATTGGTATGATTTCTTCTCCAAATAATCCGACAATCCACTTAATCGGGCGTACAAATCTTAATTCTTCATTTCCCCATCTCATATTTTTGGGGAAGCTTAGATTTGTCATGATTTGTTCCAGCTCTGTGAGTGTATTCTTTGTTTCTTGACCTTTCACAAACTTTGTTACATGTGCATATTCAAT
>JBEQAC010000339.1:0-3269 GCA_041640535.1 Bacillaceae bacterium | reverse complement strand
GATTGCTCTTGCAATTAAAAAGGAACATCCAAATTGTACGATTTTTGGTTATGATATAAACGAGGATCAACGAAAGTTGGCAAAATCTTTACAGGTAATTGATGAGATTGCAATTGAGTTAGAGTCTGTGATTCCTGATTGCGATTTTATTTTTATTGCAGTTCCGGTTAAACAATCAGAACTTCTAATTGAAGAAATCGCAACGTATCAATTCAAAAAATCGGTCATTATTTCTGATGTTGGAAGTACAAAGGAACAAATCGTAAAGAAAGCCGAACTATTGCGTAGCAAAGGAATCACATTTATCGGTGGACATCCTATGGCTGGTTCTCATAAAAGTGGCGTGGTGGCAGCAAAAGCACATCTGTTTGAGAATGCCTTTTATATCTTAACGCCAAATGACGAACAGACTCAAAAGGAAATTGCACTTTTAAAGTATTTATTAAATGGAACAAAAGCAAATTTTATTACGCTTTCTCCAATGGAGCATGACCGTATTGCAGGGGTTATCAGTCATTTCCCCCACATAATTGCCGCTGGTTTAGTTCATCAGGCAAAAAATTATAAAGCTGAAGATAGCTTAGTTAGTAGATTAGCAGCAGGTGGGTTTCGTGATATTACACGAATAGCATCAAGTAATCCAGTTATGTGGAGAGATATCTTGCTTCAAAATAAAGAATCTCTTTTGGAAATGTTTGATGTCTGGGCAAAAGAGATGGCAAAAGTACGTCAATATATTGAAACAGACAATGGTGATAAAATTTATGATTACTTTTCTTCTGCCAAAGGTTTTAGAGATGAATTACCGACACATACAAAGGGAGCTATTCCATCCTTTTATGACCTGTATGTAGATGTACCGGATTACCCTGGGATTATTTCAGAAATTACAGGGTATTTAGCAGAGGCGAGAATTAGTATAACAAATATTAGGATCATTGAAACAAGGGAAGAGATTTATGGTGTGTTGAGATTAAGCTTTCAAAGTGAAGAGGACCGAGAAAACGCGAAGGCATGTATCGAACAAAATACAAATTATGAAACGTTTTACGGGTAATCTTCCTATCTTATGCTTTGATGAGGTGTATAAAAATGAGTACAAGTAAAAAACTTCCTAAGAAAGTAAAGGGACTTTCTGGTACGATCGTTATACCAGGAGATAAATCTATTTCTCATCGTGCAATTATGTTTGGTGCAATTGCAGAAGGGAAGACAGTGGTTCGCAATTTCTTAACGGGGGAAGATTGTTTAAGTACAATTGATTGCTTCCGAAAAATGGGTGTTGAAATCCACTTAAATGGTGAATACGTAGAAGTGGATGGAAAAGGATTTGAAGGTTTGACCGAACCGATTGAAATATTAAATGTAGGGAATTCCGGGACAACAACTCGACTTATTTTAGGAATTTTATCTGGAAGTTCATTCCACTCATGCCTTATTGGCGATGAGTCAATCGCAAAACGTCCGATGAATCGTGTGACAGTTCCGTTAAAAACAATGGGTGCAAAAATTGATGGTCGAAAAGAAGGAGGCTACACTCCGTTAGCCGTTCGGGGGAGTAAATTACAATCTATCAATTATCACTCACCTGTTGCGAGTGCACAGGTAAAATCGGCTATTCTTTTGGCAGGGCTAAATGCAGAAGGTACTACTTCGGTAACTGAGCCTGCTAAATCTAGAGATCATACGGAAAGAATGCTACGAGCATTTGGTTGTGAGGTTGAAGAGGATGGATTAACCGTTTCTATTAAAGGTGGTCAATCATTAACAGCAACCGATGTCCTTGTTCCAGGTGATATTTCATCGGCTGCTTTTTTCCTTGTTGCGGGAGCGATTACGCCGAATAGTACAATTACTCTTAAGGATGTTGGAATGAATCCAACTAGAACTGGAATTATTGATGTATTAGAAAAAATGGGCGCATCATTAAAGATTGAGAATGAACGAGTGATTAATTATGAGCCTGTAGCAGACTTAACCATTTCTACTTCAAATTTAGTAGGGGCTGAAATCTCTGGAGACATTATTCCACGACTGATCGACGAGATACCGATTATCGCTTTATTAGCCTCTCAAGCGAGTGGAGAGACTGTTATAAAGGATGCCAGTGAATTGAAGGTTAAAGAAACAAACCGAATCGATACAGTGGTAAATGAATTAACGAAACTTGGAGTCAATATTCAATCCACAGATGACGGAATGATCATCACCGGGTCTAAAAAGCCTTTAAATGGAAATGTTGTAAGTAGTTATGGAGACCATCGAATTGGAATGATGCTTGCCATTGCATCATTGATAACAGATGGTGAAATGATCTTAGAAAACCCTGAAGCCATTGCGGTTTCTTATCCATCATTCTTCGATCACGTCGAAACCTTAAGTAAGTATTAAAATAACAATATTTAATGGGCTATTTCAACGAATATTAGTTGGAATAGTCCTTTTTACTTTTTGTATTAATCATAGTTTTCTTTCTCCTCGCATAGCTTGTCTTAAGAGTTAATTAGCCCCTAAAAATAGCTGAATGGAGGAGGCATTATGAATTACTTAATCGAACATGCGAATGTGCTTAAGGAGAATAAAATTGAACAATGCTCTATTGTTGTAAAAGATACTATTATTGACTATATTAGTAATAGTACTAAAAGGTTTAAATTTATGCGAATGGACCTTTCAAATTATTTATTAACGCCAGGGCATGTCATGATGAATTATTCATTCTCTACTAATTTACCTTTTAAGGACTTTAAAGAGACAATGCAGCAATCTTACTTGAAAAAAGGCTGTACAACATTGGTCGTCATTTGTGATGTCGTCCATGAACGTGAACTATCCAAAATGGTTGAAAAAACAAAGCACTATATGATGAATAGTCCAATTGATTTTTATATTGGCATTAAAACTCCTCTGAAAAACATAACACCTTCTTTCATTCGAGCGTGTAAACGATTGAAAATCCCTCTTGTTATCGTTGAAATTGATCATGAACAGGATCTAATGGGCATGCCCTGGGGTTGGATTAGAGAGGCATTCTATCCATATTTCCTTCCGTTAGTACCAAAATGGAAAGAAAGAGGTAAGAAGGTATTTAACGGAAACAGGCATATTGATTTATGGGCTCGTATCATGGCAGATCATGGCATACCAACGATTCACACCTGTCCAGAGGAAGCGATTCCCTTATCAAAAGAATATCTAAAGAAAATCGGGATATATCCTGCGAAGGGCGATATCCGAATAAATGGGGCACTTGATTACAATCTTTATGA
>JBEQAC010000338.1:0-3272 GCA_041640535.1 Bacillaceae bacterium | reverse complement strand
CCTGATAGAGCCTAAAGTTTAATTTATAGTTTTTCTGAGTTCAGTAATGATGCTTGGATAAATTCACGGAATAATGGTTGTGGTCGTGTTGGACGCGACGTAAATTCCGGATGAAATTGTGATGCAACAAACCAAGGATGATCCTTTAATTCGATAATTTCAACAAGTCTTCCATCTGGACTTGTACCTGAGAAGACAAAGCCCTCGTTTTCCATTGCTTGACGGAATTCATTGTTGAACTCATAACGGTGACGATGACGTTCATAGATGACTTCTTCGTTATATGCTTCAAACGCTTTTGTTCCTTCGATTAATTTACAAGGCTGTAAACCAAGGCGAAGAGTACCACCTAAATCTTCCACGTCTTTTTGCTCTGGTAATAAATCAATAATTGGATATGGAGTTTCTGGTGCGATTTCGGCAGAATGTGCACCTTCTAAGCCTAATACATGACGAGCAAATTCAATTGAAGCTAGCTGCATGCCTAGACAAATTCCAAGCATTGGGATTTTGTTCTCACGTGCAAATTTAATGGTTGTGATTTTCCCTTCGATTCCACGGTCACCAAAGCCACCAGGAACAAGGATTCCATCAACATTTGATAGAAGCTCACTTACATTTTCTTCTGAAACTTCCTCTGAATTTACCCATTTGATATCCACATCTGCGTCAAATGCATAACCAGCGTGTCTCATCGCTTCGACAACTGAGATATACGCATCCTGTAGTTCAACATATTTCCCTACTAATGCAATCTTTGTTGTTTTTGAAAGGTGGGTTACTTTTTGTACAAGTTCTTTCCACTCTGTCATATCTGCTGGATTGCAGTTTAATTTCAGATGTTCGCATGTAATTTGATCTAAATGCTGATCTTGTAAAGCAAGTGGGATGGAATACAATGTATCCGCATCTCTAGATTCAATTACTGCTCTTTCGTCAATGTCACAGAATAGGGCGATTTTATCCTTCATATCTTGTGAAATTGGAGCTTCAGTACGGACAACAATCACATTTGGTTGAATTCCAAGACTACGTAATTCTTTTACACTATGCTGTGTAGGCTTTGTTTTCATTTCTCCTGCTGCTTTAATGTAAGGAACAAGAGTACAGTGGATATACATGACATTATCGCGACCAATGTCACTTTTAATCTGGCGAATGGCCTCTAAGTATGGTAAAGATTCAATATCCCCAACGGTTCCACCAATTTCAGTGATTACAACGTCGGCATTTGTTTCTTTTCCAGCTCTAAATACACGTTCTTTGATTTCATTTGTAATATGTGGGATAACCTGAACTGTTCCCCCTAGGTAGTCACCACGACGTTCTTTTCTTAAAACCGTCGAATAAATTTTCCCTGTCGTTACATTGCTGTATTTTGATAAGTTAATATCGATAAAACGCTCATAATGTCCTAAGTCTAAATCAGTTTCTGCTCCATCATCTGTTACAAACACTTCACCATGTTGGTACGGACTCATGGTTCCTGGGTCAACATTGATATATGGATCAAATTTTTGAATGGTTACACTTAAACCTCGATTTTTTAATAGACGTCCTAAAGACGCAGCAACGATCCCTTTCCCAAGTGAAGAAACAACCCCACCTGTAACAAAAATATACTTTGTCATTGTATTTCCCCTTTCCTTTTCTATGTATTAGTTAAAGTTTGCTCAAAATCAGCTAAAATCATTTGTTTTAGCTCATGAAACTTTTGTTGGGTATTTGAGTTTGGGAGAAGTGTAAAAGTGTGGAGTTTTTAAAAACTAGCAAAATGAGTCAAAATTCAACACAGTTCAACATCAAGCCAAAATAAAAAAGCTCCACTTACCCAAAACGGCAAGGGAGCGAAACATTATATGGTTTCATAAACACTCGTTTAATAGAGCCCAAAAATGATTCTACATAGTTCGTTCTTAAATGTCAAGAACCGACTTAAAGTTCTTCGTCCTCTTCATCTAATTCTTCATCATCTTCAAGTTCCTCATCATCGTCATCAAGATCATAATCGTCATCGGCTTCAATGATGTCTTCATCTAAGTCATCATCTAGATCATCGTCATCTAAGTCTTCATCTAGATCTTCATCATCGTCAGTATCATCGATGTCGTCGTCATCTAAATCGTCATCTTCTTCATAATCATCTAAATCATCAAACTCTAATTCATCTTCTTCTAGCTCATCTTCATATTCTAGTAGATCTAGATCTTCATCATCTGCAGCTTTCTTGCCTTTTTTCTTCTTAGGTTTTACTGGTGTTGTGACTTCTTCATCAATTTGCTCATATGGATACCAGCTTCTTAAACCCCAGCCAGCTTCTCCAATACAAATGAAGCGACCATCTATATTGATATCTGTATAAAATTGAGCGACTTTTTCTTTTACTTGATCTTCTGAAAGCTCCATAACTTTTACAACTTCATCTAGAAGCTCACGAAATACAACGGCTTGTTTTTTTTGTGAAAACACCTCATATGCTACTTCTAGCATTGACAATTCCTTAATTTCTTCTGGTGTGTACTGCTCCAAACCCATCTAGGCACTCCCTTTCCAATAAATAAATGGTTCATTGGTATTTATATGTAACTAAATAGTGATAGCTTGTCTTTCCAATATGTATTCACTACGTCTTTTTATACACATACCATTCATTATAAACAAAATCAACCAGTTTATGCTAGTTTATCAGTGATATTCTTCGAAAAATTGTTAAAAGGAACCAATCCAGGTCCCTTTTGTTACATATTTCTCCTATACTGACCGCCCACTTCATAAAGCGCATGTGTAATCTCCCCAAGACTAGCTATCTGAACGGTTTCCATTAATTCTGCAAAAATATTTTGGTTCCCGGTCGCTGCTTTCTTTAACCTTGCTAATGCATCCGCTACCTTCAATTGATTTCTATTTTTAAATGATTCTAGATTTCTTATTTGCAATTCTTTTTCTTCCTTAGAGGAACGAGCTAATTGAATGTTATTTAATTCGTCCTCAGAAGGGGGATTTGGGTTTAGATACGTATTGACACCAATAATCGGAAGCTCCCCTGTATGCTTAAGCATTTCATAATACATCGATTCATCTTGGATTTTTCCACGCTGATATTGAGTTTCCATCGCACCAAGCACTCCACCACGATCATTGATCCGTTCGAATTCCTGAAGGACTGCTTCTTCCACTAAATCTGTTAGCTCTTCAATAATAAAAGAACCTTGAAGTGGATTTTCATTCTTTGTTAAGCCATGTTCCTTCGTAATAATCATCTGAATCGCCAT
>JBEQAC010000337.1:0-3279 GCA_041640535.1 Bacillaceae bacterium | reverse complement strand
CCCTAGTTGCTTACTTTTCCACACTAACCAAAGCTGTGAAGCAATAAATAGTGAAGAATAGGTTCCAGCAAGTAAACCAATTAGTAAGGCAAATGAGAAGTTTCGAATGGATTCACTTCCAAAAATCAATAATGCGACTACGGTAATAAAAACTGTTAACACCGTATTGATGGATCGTGTAAATGTTTGTCTTAATGCTCTGTTCACAACATCTGCTAAATCATCAAATGTCTTGACTTTCTTTTTCTTCTTATATAATTCACGGATTCGGTCAAAGGTAACGATGGTATCATTAATTGAATAACCGACGATTGTTAGCATCGCAGCAATAAATGTGATGTCGACTTCAAACCTTGTTAAGCTAAAGATAATAAGAATGAAAAAGGCATCGTGGAATAAAGCAACAATAGCTGCTAGTGCCATAATCATTTCGAAGCGAATCGTCACATAAATAATAATTCCAACTGCCGCAATCATGACTGCAATAAATGCATTCCGGGCTAATTCTTTCCCGACAGTTGGTGAGACCGTGCTAACACTTGGTTCTTCACCATAAAGAATAGTAAAGTGTTCTTTTACCTCTGCAATCTGTTCCTTTGAGATGACACCTAGGAACCTTGCAACTCCTACCTCATTATTGTTACCTGAAAGAATGACATCTCTAGGTTGAAGATCAAGCTTCTGTAATTCAGTTTTCACTTCTTCAGCTGTTAATCTCTTATCAGCCAATATCTCAATTCGTGTTCCACTTGCAAAATCAATCCCTAGATTAAGCTTGAAGATTAATAAACATGCAATTCCAATGATTCCAATGACACCTGATAATAAGAAAAATTGATTACGGTACTTTACAAAATCAACTCGATCAAATTTCGTTGATACTTCGGTATCATCGTTGACATCTGCAAGATTTGCTACTTCCTCTTTTTTCACTCCAAAGAAAGCTAATCGCTTATCTAGGAAACGGCTGTTAACCCATAGCCCTAGTAAAAGCCTTGTTCCATAGACAGCAGTAATAAAGCTGACTAGAATACTTACAATTAACATGGTAGCAAACCCTTTTACAGAGCTTGTCCCGAAGATGAATAATACCGTTGCTGCTAATAAGGTTGTAATATTCGCATCAAATATCGTTGATAATGAGCGACGATTTCCAGCTCGGAATGCTGACATCGCTGTTTTACCAAGCTTTAACTCTTCTCTAATACGCTCATATGTAATGATGTTGGCATCAACAGCCATTCCGACCCCAAGGATTAAAGCGGCAATACCCGGCAGTGTTAACACTCCGTTCATCCAGTCAAAGATTTGAAGGATTAAGAATATATACACGCTTAATGTTACGACTGCTATTGCCCCTGGAAGACGATAATAAAAAAGCATGAATAAAAAGACAACTAAAATCCCATAAATACCTGCAGTCACTGTTTTCTCTAATGCCGTTTCACCGAATTTTGCACCTACTGATGTTGAGTACATTTCATCAAGCTGGACAGGTAGTGCACCAGCATTTAATAGTGCTGCAAGCTGCTTTGCTTCTTCAATTGTAAAATTCCCTTCAATTGAAACTGTTGTTGTATTAAATATCTCTCCTACACGAGGAGCCGACAAATATTTAGGTTCAGGCTTTAGTGCTTCCTCTGCAAATGAGTCCTCACCTTCTTCAAAATCAAGCCATACGACTAACAAATTATTCCCTTGTCCCATGTTATAAACTTGTTCACTAGCTGAACGAAACTTCTCTGCACTTTTTAGAGTGATGCTTACAGAAGGGCGATTATTTTGATCAAAGGATTGTTTTGCTCCACCCTCTACTAAATCCGCTCCATCTAATAAAACTTGGTCATTAACATCACGGAAGGTTAGTGTTGCTTCTGTCGATAATATTTCTCTTGCTTTACTTTGGTCAGTCACACCCGCTAATTGAACACGGATTCGATCTTCCCCTTCAATTTGAATATTCGGTTCACTTACCCCTAAAACATTGACACGCTTTTCTAAAGCATTAATGGTACTGACTAACGCCGTTCGGTCAATCACATCGCCATCTTTTGCTGGCTTAACTTCATATAAAATTTCGAATCCACCTTGTAGATCTAGTCCAAGTTTGATGTTGCCTAAAATGTTGTTTATCGTCAATCCCATTGTACTTCCAAGTAATAACACAATAAGGAAAAACGCAACGAGGCGTCCTCTTTTTACCATTACGATGTATTTCCTCCTTCTAATTTAGGGAAACTATTTATTTCCAACTTTCTGTTAGGTAATTCCATTATGAAACAACGGTATATCCCTGTCAAACCGAACCTTATGTACGTAATTTATCATCCTATATGTTTATAGAAGTTTACTTAGCTCATTTATTCCATCCTCACTAAACCAATTAGGTGACTTAAAAGCTTCAACTGTTGCATAGTTCATATATTCTCCCACCTTCACATCGAAAATATCATTTACTATTTGATAAAGAAGCTTTTCCTCGCGATCTCGTTTCCATTTCTTTTTAATTAAATAATTCCATAATTCTTCTTCTGTCACTTTATCATAACCAAATAATTGAAATTCTTCGATTTTACTTAGTAAAGCAGGTTTTACTGCATCTCTAAATTGTTCATACCGATTTTCCATGAAGGAACTCCCCTTTTAGAACATTTTTTAAAAGATAGATAAAGATAACATTCCAAGACTTACAATGATTGCCGCAATAATCACACCTGTTGTAATTGCGGAAAATGCATAACGAAATCCAATTCCAAAGATAGAGGCTACTACACAAGCCATATATGCGCCGGTTGTAGGCAGAGGGACGGCTGTAAATAAAATTAAACCTAGTGCCCCGTATTTCTCCACATTCCCACTTTTTCCAAGAGCTCTGTTATAAAGCCAATCATACATCTTCTTATACGATTTAAATCTCATTAGGATGGAACTTACAGGCTTAAATAGTAAAAGAAGTACGACAATCGGGAGAATATTCCCAAACACACTCAACAAAGCTGAAGTTAATAAATTGAAATCATAATAAAGGTATGCAAGTGGTAAGCCACCTCGTAGTTCTAAAATCGGCATGGCAGATACAACAATCACGACTAATTCTGCTGGTAAAAAATCTAAATGTTGTACTAAATAATCTCTTAAACCTTCCTTCATCCAATCACCTCAAGAATATATTATCACGTTTATTTTTATTCATCACAGTTTATATGGAATACTTGTCATGCTTGGCCCCCTATGATGCATATAGTTAATTGTAAATGATAACACCTTTTTTGAGAAGGT
>JBEQAC010000336.1:0-3281 GCA_041640535.1 Bacillaceae bacterium | reverse complement strand
TTTGAATCATTAAATTAAAGGCTATATAGATTAAGGTCAATCCACCAATTAATTTTACATAACTTAACGTAAGTAATATCGACGCGATAAAACTGAATAGAATGTATAGCAGGATAATTCCTATCGTGGAATATAATAAAACTTTTTTTTGATCCGCCCTTTGTAAATCTTTAACAGCCATACCAATAATCAGTGCATTGTCACTACTTAGGACAAGGTTGATTAACACAATATTTACGACACTCATTAGAAATTCCACCTAATCCCTCCCCTAATCATATATATTTTACTTGTCCAAAAGAATTCCTAGGGATTAAACTTATATATACTGACGATTGTAGGAAAGGAGAATGACATGGAGAAAAAAATAGCCTTCTTATTGATTGCTGCTGGGGCGTCTTTATGGGGAATCATTGGATTCTTTGTTACATACCTTTATGACCTTGGATTTTCACCAACCCAAGTCGTTGCCATTCGAGTCTTAACGGCTGCGGTTTTTCTTGTTGCTTATACTGCCTTTAAAAATAAACAGCTTTTAAAAATAAAATTTACTGATAGTAAATATTTTATAGGAACGGGTATTTTTAGTATTGTCTTTTTTAATTGGTGCTTCTTTAGTGCGATTGAAGAAACCTCTGTTTCAATCGCAGCAATTCTTCTGTATACAGCACCAGCTTTTGTTACTTTACTTTCAAGAATCGTATTTAAAGAGCTTCTAACAACAAGAAAACTTTTAGCCTTATTCATTACCCTCATTGGTTGCTCATTTGTGATTGGGGTTTTACCTAATTCAAAAGACACAATCTCACTATATGGGTTTATCCTAGGACTTGGTTCAGGGCTTTTTTATGCCCTCTATAGCATATTTGGGAAATTTGCGCTTAGAAAATATGATTCTTTAACTGTCACGATTCACACGTTTATTTTTGCTACAATCGGAGTTCTCCCATTTAGCAGCTTATGGTCTGTTTTGCCTTTATTTTTAAATATGAAGGCATGGCTTTTTATTATTGGGCTTGGATTTCTTTCAACTATGCTAGCATTTATTCTTTATACAAAAGGATTACAAGCAGTAGAGTCCAGTCAGGCCTCCATTATCGCAACGATTGAACCAGTGGTTGCCTCTCTCATTGGATTTTTTGTTTTTCACGAACAATTAAACCTATGGCAATACATAGGGATTGTCATGGTAATTATTGCGGTCATGATAGTTCAAGAGAATAGACAAAAAACACAGATGAAATCATTTGAAGCAAAAATAAATGTAAATTCGTAAATACAAATCGGTAGAGTTTATCACTTTGCCGATTTTTTCAACAAAAAAAGCACCATAAACACATGATGCTTTTTTTTACTCTAAATGTGTCAAAACCTCTTGTAAAAGTCCTTCTCCATTTACCTTTATATAATGTTCACCATCCATAAAAATAACAGGAATACGTCCATTTACTTTTTCTTTGATTGAATCGTATTGTGATACTGCAGGAGGAGCTACTACGATAATATCAACATGTTCGATTGCCTCGTCAATATTGTCTGCTGCTAGAGCTCTTATGTTTAGATCTAAATTTTGTTTTTTGGCAGATTGCATCATATCCTTCACAATAAATGCTGTAGAAATTCCCATTGAACAAACTAATAAAACTTCTTTCAATTCTATCTCTCCTTCAACCTATTTTTCTTTTTCATATATTGATTGTAGATTATATTGTTAAAACGTTATGGTATTATTTTGAGAAAAATAGTAATATTTCTGAACACAATCGTTTTTTTCTAAACGTCCTATATTCTGACTTTCAAAAGAATGAAGTATAATAATACAATATATAAGTTAGTTGATTGGATAAATAAAGATAAAGGGGAATCATTATGGCAAGTATTAAAGATGTCGCAGAACTGGCTGGAGTATCTGTGACAACGGTTTCGAGAGTAATGAATAATCGAGGATATATTAGTAAAAAAACTCGTCAGCTTGTTGAGGATGCAATGAATAAGCTTGATTACCAGCCCAATCAAATTGCTCGGGCATTACAAAAGAGTCAATCGTATTTAATAGGGATCATTATTCCTGATCTAAGCCACCCTCTTTTCTCAGAGCTTATTACCTATATTGAATCCTATGCCAGTGAAAAAAACTATAAACTACTTATTTGTAATTCACTCCAAGAATCACAAAAAGAAAAAAACTATATCAAAATGCTCCGTCAGCACCGAGTGGATGGAATCATTATGTGTAGTCACACATTAGATATAGATTTCTATCGTCAGGTTGATTTACCATTGGTTTCTTTCGATAGGATCATCTCACCAGGTATTCCATTTGTTGCGAGTGATAATTATTTAGGTGGAGAAATCGCTACTAACCATTTAATTGAGCAAGGGTGTAAAAAACTTCTTCATATATCAGGTCCTCTTCATTATGATTTATTAGCTAATCATAGAAGTGAAGCGTTTAAAGACTCCTGTATAAAAAATCAGGTTCAATGGGAAATTATTGAAGGTGCTTTTATCAAATCTAAATTTCACGAAAATTTAGATTTTATCGAAACACATTTAACTCATCAACTGACAAATTATGACGGAGTATTTTGTAGTAATGATTTCATGGCTTACTCCCTATATGTTTATGCCCTCCAAAAAGGAATCAAAGTGCCTGAACAACTAAAAATTATCGGGTATGATTATCATAGTTTTACTAGAATGCTACACAACCCTATTCTATCTACAATTAAACAACCTTTAGACCAAATTGGAAAAGCATTATTTACTACACTTATCGAACGAATTGAAGAGCAAACAATTGATATTAAAAACACTGTCTTAAATAGTATACTTATTAAAGGAGAGACAACATAAAAATCCTTGGAATCCTTTCCAAGGATTTTTTCTTACTAATTTAAATTCTGGATAGTCTGTAATCTTCCTCTTTTATTCTCGATCTTTTTAAATGCGATGTGGGCATTCCATGTTAACCAGAGTGCATTCACACTTCCAAAAAATAAGATAAAAAAACCAGCAAACTTAGAAAAGACAACCAGAATGGTTAAGCTACCTAACACCATTATGAAACTATGATGAAGTCTAGTTACACTTATAATCAACACATTTTTTACTAATTCTACTAGCTTATATTTATTTAAAACGAAAATCGGAAATAGAAATGAAAGCATCATGACATACACAAAACCAAGCGTTGTAAATAAATATCTAAGCGGATAGAAGATGGCTTCTTCTTTTTGAAAAAAGAAAAGAATATTAAAATAGAGAAAGAATCCAACAAC
>JBEQAC010000335.1:0-3295 GCA_041640535.1 Bacillaceae bacterium | reverse complement strand
TTGAATCCTTGATTTCATCAATCCCCAGCCACTCCACCCGATATAGAGGACGAGAATTCCGTACACTAAAATAAAAACTAGTCCTATAAAAGGCAAGATCTTAATCTCCAATCATTGATAATATTTAATCCAACATTATGTTGTGCATTTACTTGCAATTTTATTGAAACATTTTACAAAAATGGAAACTCGCCGATAGGCGAGCTGTAAGCTGAAGGAGAGGGAGTAGTTGCACTTTAAAGGTCTCTGATAATATTTCTCGAATTTATCCTCTTTGTTTCATATGTTCTTGATAAACCCCAGGAGCTTGATATTCGAGGCCTAACTTAACAGCAGCGTGATGAGTCCAATACGGATCGTGCAACATACCTCTTCCTACAGCAACCAAATCTGCTTTTTCCTCATGGATGACGGTATTAGATAGAACTGGATTATCCAACTTACCTACGGCTATCACAGGGATATTCAATTGCTTTCGAATCTGCTCTGCATATCTGACCTGATAACCAGGTTCGGTGCTAAACATGCTTAATACGGGGCCTTCACCTCCTGTTGAAACATGAAAGATATCAACACCAGCTTCCTTATATCTTCTACATAGTTCCACCGTATAATCGAGATCATACCCTCCTTCGACATACTCTGTCGCGGAAATCCGCATGATTAAAGGCATATCGGCTGGCATTTCAGCTTTCATCGCATGAATCACCTCTACTCCGAATCGAGCCAGGTCTTTCCCATAATCATCCTCCCTACGATTGATATACGGTGAGTGAAACTGATGCAACAAATAACCATGTGCCCCGTGCAATTCAATTGTATCCACTCCGGCCTTAATTGCTCTCCTTGTAGCGGTTCCAAACTGGTCGACCAACCGATTGATATCAGATACAGTCAGTTCCCTTGGAATTTTTGATTCTTCAGAGTACGGGATCGCCGAAGGAGCAACAGGTACGGCCGCATCTTCTGCTTTGCGCCCAGCATGTGCAATCTGAATAGCAACCTTCGCCCCATATTGATGACATTGGTCTATAATTCTCCTAAAGGGCTCGATATGTGAATCTGACCATATTCCCAAATCATGGTCTGTAATACGGCCATCAGGTTCAACATCTGTCATTTCAATGATAATCAATCCCGCACCACCAATTGCCCTACTAACATAATGGACATAGTGCCATTCATTGGGAATGCCGTCCTTAGCTGTTACTTGGAATTGACACATGGGTGGCATCACAATTCTATTTTTCAACTCAAGCCCTTTATAAGAAAACGATGTCATTAAATTCATTCGAAAATCTCCTTTTTTGTATTATGTCATTACTTTAATTCACCGTAACGATTCTACTTATTGGCAAACTTAAAGGGATAACCATTTTTCCAAGGTCATCCCTTATTCTCACATGCTAATTTAAAATACTAAACCTATACTCTATCAAAATCATCTGGATCCGCATACATACGTTGATTCTGATTCAAGACATTGATTTTGTCCATATCCTCTTGTGAAAGTTCAAAATCAAAAACATCTGCATTTTCAGCAATACGGTGAGGCTTTACTGATTTTGGAATCGTCACTACTCCCGTTTGTAAATCCCAGCGGATAATGATTTGGGCAGTTGATTTATTGTATTTTTTTGCAATTTCAATCAATGATGGTTCATTAAGCAGTCCTCCTTGCATTAATGGAGACCATGCTTCAAGCTGGATGCCATGCTTTTTACAAAAATCATGCAATTCTTGTTGGTTAAATCGCGGATGATATTCAACCTGATTGACCATCGGTTTAATTTCACAGTTTGCGATGATCTCTTCAAGGTGATGAATTTTAAAATTACTAACACCAATGGCACGAACGCGACCATCCTTATACAGCTTCTCAAGCGCTTTCCAGGTTTCTATATATTTGCCTTGAGAAGGAAGGGGCCAGTGAATTAAATAAAGGTCTAAATAGTCTAAACCTAACTTCTCCATACTCTCATCAAAAGCTGCAAGAGTAGCTTCATAGCCATGATTTGCGTTCCAAACTTTTGTAGTGATAAATAGTTCTTCTCTCGGAACATTTGATTCAGCAATCGCTTTACCGACTCCTTCTTCATTTCCATAAATGGCTGCAGTATCAATACTTCTGTAGCCAACTTCAAGAGCCGTCTTTACTGAATTCACAACTTCCTCTCCATCTTGAACCTTAAAAACACCAAAGCCCAGCCATGGCATTTTTACACCGTTATGTAATGTGGTTTTATCTTGTAAGCTACCCATTTTGTATCTCTCCTTATATTAAAATTTTAGAACATAGAATTATAGATTTACATAAATTCCCCATCCATGAAAAGGCTTCCAACCCAGGAGTCTCTATACTTCCTAAATTATGATAATCAAGTTATTTCTAATTTACTTTGTTTGTTTATTACCTAAACTAAGTATATGTGAATAATTTTTAATTTTCAAGTAATTCGTATCAGCTTTGCCAAAATTAAAGAATGCAGCTAGTTGATATGAATTTATCCCTATTAAAAATATTTTATTGACAACCAATTAAAGAGGATTTATATTGATGATAATGATAATTATTATCAAATATAAACCGTGATAAGGAATGGTACACAAATGAAAGCAAAACAAAAAATCTCATTAATTACAACACTACTGATTGCCATGCTCTTGGTTGCACTTGTTGGTTGTTCAAGTCAGCAATCAAGTTCTGAACCTACTTCGACTGAAGCCCCAAAAACAGAAACAGCTGCTTCCGAAGAAACAACATCTGACTATCCGATCGTGATCAAACATGCATTGGGCGAAACTGTAATTGAAAATAAACCTGAACGCGTTGTTACTATTTCATGGGCAAACCATGATGTTGTTCTTGCTCTTAATGTTGTGCCTGTAGGTTTCTCAGCTGCAAATTACGGAGTTCAAGATGATAGCGGAATGTTACCTTGGACTGCAGAAAAATTAAAAGAACTTGGTGAAGAAAATCCGAATATCTTCCAAGATACGGACGGTTTAGATTTTGAAGCAATTGCTGATGCTAATCCAGATGTCATTCTTGCATCATACTCAGGAATCACTCAAGAAGACTATGACACTTTAAGTCAAATTGCTCCAGTTGTTGCATATGAAACTGGCCCTTGGGTAACTTCGTGGCGCGACCAAATCAAATTCAACTCCATCGGTATGGGAATGGAAGAAGAAGGTAAACAACTTATTGCTGATACAGAGAAATTAATTCAAGATAAAGCAAATGAACACCCTGAAATTAAAGGTAAAAAAGCTGCATTTGCTATGATTAATG
>JBEQAC010000334.1:0-3306 GCA_041640535.1 Bacillaceae bacterium | reverse complement strand
AGAAGACCCTACTTAAGTAGAGGTCTTTTTTTTACAATTTACTTATTTCAATTTTTACGAATACCGAGTAATATAAGCATATTAATAGAGAGGACCATACTTATGAAACAAGTCATAATTCTTATATTTGTACTAATTGGAATTTTACATCAATATACACAAGAGCAGATTATTAATAATTATAACCATGAAGATAGTGAAATAAGATTGGACTTCTCTTTGGAGCAGCCGGCTGTCGTGAAGTTAAGTGTTCCAATTGAAAGGAAGAATCAACCTAGCACTGCTATTTTCTTTGTCGTACTGTTTACTTTTTTTGTAGGGAACATTACTAACTATACTTCTTATTTTTATTTCATATTCAATAAATTAAAAGAAAAATTACTTCCTTATCTCTATCAGTCTAGGTTCTTTGTTTATGAAAGGAACACCTTGTATGCAATGAAAAATATGTAATTGAACTTGGAGGTAACCCTATGAACCTTGGATTTGGAGAAATTGCGCTAATTGTGTTTGTAGCCTTACTGTTATTTGGACCGAAAAAACTGCCTGAATTAGGTAAAGCGGCGGGAAAAACGTTAAGTGAGTTTAAAAAGGCAACAAAAGGTATGCTAGATGATGAAAATGACAATGGAAGAGATCGGAAGAATGATTAATATGAGAAAGCTTATTGCCGCCGATCTGAGCCTTTTTTATAGAGGTGAATATACTTGAGTTTGTGGGAATTTTTTGTCGCAGTTGTACTTGGAATTGTAGAAGGTCTAACAGAGTTTGCACCTGTATCCTCAACGGGACATATGATTATCGTGGATGATGTATTTTAAGGTCAAAGGACCTATATTCTAAGGAGGTTGCTAATACATTTAAGGTCGTTATTCAGCTAGGTTCGATATTAGCTGTCGTTTTAGTTTTTAAGAATCGTTTTATAAGTTTATTAGGTCTTAGAAAAGAAGTTAAGGAAGGACCTAGGTTAACGTTGAGGAAGGTGTTTGTTGGGTTATTCCCTGCCGTGATTCTAGGATTCTTATTTGATGATTATATTGATGAGTATTTATTTTCAACAGAGACTGTATTAATTGGATTAGTGGTTGGTGCGATTTTAATGATCTTCGCGGATAAATACCGACCAAAAACAGCACAAGTTGAAAATGTGGATCAGATCACTTATAGACAAGCGTTCCTTATTGGGTTATTTCAATGCATTGCATTGTGGCCAGGTTTTTCGCGCTCAGGATCAACTATGGCCGGGGGAGTCTTGTTAGGATTAAATCATCGAACAGCTGCAGATTTTACCTTTATTATGGCAGTACCGATTATGTTAGGTGCAAGTGTGATCTCGTTAGTGAATAATTTAGACTATTTCTCAAGTGATGTTGTTCCATTTTTTATTGTTGGTTTCGTATCTGCATTTATCTTTGCGCTACTATCAATACAATTCTTTTTAACACTAATTAATAAAATCAAACTTGTTCCATTTGCCATTTATCGAATTATTTTAGCGGTAATTATCTATTTTGTGATAATTGCATTGTAATAAAGTTGAGAGCTCCCCTATTACTATTAGTGGGAGCTCTTCATCATTTATTCCAGATCTACTTTTTTCAACGGATGCACAGCAGGTCCATCAATTACCTCACCATCATATGAAAATCTAGAGCCGTGACATGGGCAATCCCATGTTCGATCACCATGATTCCATTCGACTTCACAGCCTAAATGGGTACAAGTTGTATCAACGACATGTAATTGACCATCTTGATCTCGATAGCAACCTGAACGTTCTCCATTTACCATGACCACGGCACCTTCATCTTTATTAATATCCTCAAATCTAGTCGGAACAAATTCCAATTTGCCTTTTATTAAATGTTTTGCAACATCTGCATTAAGGGAAATAAATTTTTTAATATCTGGGTCCGCATGAAATCTTGATGGATCATAAAGTTCCTTATACTTATTTTCACGATTTATTATCGTATCACTCAATATTAAGGCAGCTTGAGTACCATTTGTTATTCCCCATTTTCGATAGCCAGTTGCAATTAAAATGGTAGGGTCGTCATTTGTAATAGGACCTACGTATGGTACTTTATCTAACGTATATATATCTTGGGCAGACCAACGATATACATAATCTTCGATTCCAAGTACGTTCTCAGCAAATTCTTCAAGTGCTAGATAGTGTTTCATTGTATCTACGCCTTGGCCAACTTTATGTCCATCCCCACTAACAAGGACAAGTTGTCCATCTTCCATTGGTGTAGAGCGAAGAGAGCGTACTGGCGTATCAGCACTTATGTACATTCCCCCCGGGAATTCCTTTTTCGTTTTCACTCCTATTATATAGGATCTTTCTACATACATTCTTGCAAAATAGAGTCCTTTTTTATCACAAAAAGGGAAATGTGAAGCAGCGACTAAATGTTTACAGATTATTTTCTTCCCGTTTCGTAAAACAACTGATGTTTCTTGGTCATTATTTATATCCATTGCGGTTGAATTTTCATAAATCACTCCTCCAGCTTGAAGGAAGGACTGAACCAATGAGTTTAAATATTTTAGTGGGTGAAACTGGGCTTGGTTGCGCATCGCTAGGGTTGATTTTGTGTCGATATTAAACGGTATACCATCTACAAGTCCGCCGTTAATGCCTAATCTTGAGTAGGCTTCAGCTTCATTTCTAATTTTCTGATCATATTCATCTGATATCGAATAGATAAACGCATCCTGTTCACTAAAATCACAGTTAATATTGTTTTCTTGAACTGTATTTCGAATAAAACTTAATGCATCAGTGTTCGCTTCATAATATAATCTGGCACCATCTTCACCAAAGTGACTAATAAATTCGTCATATATGAGTCCATGCTGAGCAGTAATTTTTGCAGTTGTATGGCCCGTAGTTCCATTTAAGATTCTTCCAGCTTCGATTATCGCAACCTTAACACCTTCTTTGGCCAATAGATAGCCTGTTGTAATTCCTGTAATTCCTCCACCGACAATCGCAACATCAACATGTGTATCCTCAATTAGTTTATTGAAAATAGGTAAATCCATGTTTCTCCAGTATGGTTCTGGAAATTGTGGCATTTGATAATTTTTTGACATCATCGTTCCTCCTATAGGTAAACTGCATGTACATAATTTTTCCAAATTTAGAAGGAGTATGTATAGGGATGCAAAAATGTCATTCATGTAAAAAACATTGCCATAATCGGGAGTGGTTATGAAAGAGAAACGGGTCATAAATAGCTAATGATTTAACGTTTATTGCGTATTTCAAATTTTTGAAATATTTATAAATTCCCT
>JBEQAC010000333.1:0-3307 GCA_041640535.1 Bacillaceae bacterium | reverse complement strand
AGGACTTGAACCGCATCGAAATTTAAGTGCTCCCCGCGAAATGCCTTTTCAACACCTCCATAACGTTCGATAAGAACCGTTGAAATTCCATGGCTCGCTAAAATAAATCCGAGCAATGCTCCTGCTGGCCCAGCACCGACAATACAAACATCTGTCTGTAAATCCATCTTCTCTCCCTCTGTACAAAGAAAACTTGGCTGGCGCCAAGCCTTGGCGCTGAAACTCCACTTGACATCTTTATGTCAAGTGAGTTGTGCGACTGCCTAGTTGCCCTTGTTCAGATGTAGAATTCTATATATCTTATAAATTCTTATCTGCTAAAAAAACTCCTATCGGAGTAAATTCAAAGTAGCCAGAATAAGGAAAATAACTCAAAGAAGTTTATACCTTCTTATTCTGTAAAAAGATGGCTGCCTTTGCTAGAGCAGCCATTAAACCTGATAAATCCATTGGATAAAGTCTTTTTGATTTTCATAAGAAACCTCATGTCCGACAGGATAGGAAGTAAAGCGAACATTTTGGCTTCGAGCTTTAAAAAATTCCTCATTTTCTCTTCCAATTTGCAAAGGGAAAATCGGGTCAAATTCTCCATGGGAAATATAGATGGATACATCATCCACTGGCTTCAATGGATATTCTTCTTTGACGAATTTGGGAACATATCCACTTAAGGCTACAATACCTTTTATCTTGTTACCTAAAGTAAGAGCGAGCGTCATCGATAAAATAGCTCCCTGACTAAATCCTAGAAGATATTGTTGAGCTGGGTCAATGGGATACGTCTTACCCGCGTATTCAATGAAGGATTCCAACAGTTGTATGCTTCTATCAAATACCTCTCTGTGTGGATTTCCATATCCTTGTATGGTGAAATAAGCGAACCCATTTCCGTGTTGAAGCGGGCCACGAATGCCTACTAGAATAAAATCATTTCTCAGTTCCTGAACCAGACCCAACATATTTTCTTCATTACTTCCGATACCATGCATGACATAAATAACAGGATATTTTTTTCCTTCTTCCATATTGGCAGGAAGAAGGATCTTATATTGCAGCGGACTTTTCATCTTACGACACCTCCACTAATAAAAATGGACAGTATTCTATCACTGTCCATTTTTTGAGATTTACGCTCTTACCGTGCTTTCAAATTTACCCTTATGTGCACCATCACAAAACGGCTTCTTCCCGGAAAAACCACATCGACAGAGGTAAACTTGGTCTTTGGCTTCTAATGGCTTACCTTCTCCGTCAACCAAAGTAATTCCACTTGCAACTAAAGGACCGTTATCTAAAATTTTAATTTCAGCCACCTTCACTCACCTCCTTCCTTTCATTTCGTTCTAAGGTTGCAACCTTATGCTATTTATTAAGCAGCTTCTTTGCTCTCTTCCACGGAGCCAAATAATTTTTTATCCAAAGCATACATTTGACTTCCACAAATAATAAGCGCAACCGCCATAGCAAGGAAAGCTAAATCCAATTCATAGCCAGCCATCTGTCCATTTCCCATAAAACCCACAGATAATTTTGCTTTAAAGATCGCACCAAGCATGATGAAAGCAATGAGTGCCGATGTAATTCTGGTTCCCAATCCTAAGATTAAAGCCATTCCTCCGAGAAGTTCAATGATAGCAACAACGTAACCCAAGAAACCCATAATTCCGATACTCTCGAACCAACCCGCTACATTAACAAGACCCATTTGAAATTTAGCAATACCATGAATCAAGAACGTAATCCCTAAGACCACACGAATAATCAACAAACTCCATTCATATTTTTGTACCATTTCTCATTCTCCTCTACTTATGATTTATAGCAAATTTACTTTTAGTAAGCTACGGTCCAAAAAAACTGCTACCTTTGATGAGTAGCATCATTAAAATTCAAAGACAATATGGCTTAGTGTTCCAAAGTCGTAGCTGCGATGCAATACCTTTGGTTGCTTATTTTCATCTCCGCTTCCAAACGCTATAAAGAGGGGGACGAAATGCTCTGCTCTTGGCACTGCCAAACGAGCATTTGGAGCTAATTTCTCATATTGAAATAATGAATCTAAATCCCTATTTTGGACATGCTCAACCAACCAATCATCGAATGCAACAGTCCAAGGTTCAGGAGTCCTTTGGCCCCAATTGAGTGTTCGTAAATTATGCGATGTTCCTCCACTGCCAATGATGAGAATATCTTCCTCTCCAAGCCCTTGAAGTGCCCCACCTATTTTAAACTGTTTTTCTGGATGAAGATTCGGATTCACTGAAACTTGGATAACAGGGATGTCTGCATCAGGATATAAAAGCCTTAGTACTACCCACGAACCGTGATCTAAACCTCTTCTGTCGTCCCGACTTGAAGAGATTCCATGAACGCTTAACCTATTTTCAACCATCGAGGCAATCGCCGTGGAACCTTTTGCTGGATACTTTATTTTATAAAGATCTTCCGAAAATCCGCCGAAATCATAGATGGTTTCATATACATCATCTCTATACGAAAGGATGGGGAGTTCACTTTCCCAGTGAGCCGTAAATAGAACAATGGCCTTAGGTTTGATACGACGACCTAAATCTTGAAGAAACTGAGTATAGTCATTATCTTCAAGAGCTAATGTGGGTGCCCCGTGACAAATGAATAGCGATGGAACCATTATGCAACTCCTTTCCATTAGGATTTAATATCACTTATGTTTCGTAAGTTAGTATATTATAATTACTTCGTTACGTCAAGTTCCCTACTCTAAAAAAATAATTTGTTTTTAAAACAACATTTAAAAGTAGTATAATAAAGATAGTGAGGTGATATTCATGCATAATAATCTTTGACCAAGAATAGAGATAGCCCTGCAGTTGCTGGGCAAGCGTTGGACAGGGTTAATTCTGTTTCAACTACTTTCAGGTCCTCAACGTTTTTCAGAAGTCGAAGCCGCTCTACCTGTTAGCGGAAGACTTCTAACAGAACGACTTAAAGAATTAGAAAAAGAAGGAATCGTCCATCGTCAAATTTACCCTGAAGTTCCTGTACGAGTTGAATATTCATTAACGGAAAAGGGTCGGGCTTTAGAACCGATTTTTAAGGATATACAAAGTTGGGCGGAGAGATGGATAGAAATTTCGACTTGATTTTATTTCAATAGGGAACTTTTGCTTACGAAACCACCAGGCCAGGACGGCAAGCCCTCCTGGCCTGCCGTCTCCAATGAAAATTTTCCTGCTTTCGCTTTTCTCTCTAAGAGGATTTTCATATAAAGGCTTGTTTTAAAACACAATGGCATGTAAAGCTATCAACTTTACATGCCATTGTGACA
>JBEQAC010000332.1:0-3312 GCA_041640535.1 Bacillaceae bacterium | reverse complement strand
GATTCTGCTGGTGTACCGAAAAGTATTGCACAAGAAGTGATCACCGTTCCTTTTAATGATATCGAGCCATTTAAGGAAGCATTAGAAAAATGGGGCAATGAAGTTGCTGCTGTTCTTGTAGAACCGATAGTAGGGAATTTTGGAATTGTGGAGCCAGTCGAGGGCTTCCTTGAACAAGTCAATGAATTAACTCATACTGCTGGGGCACTTGTCATTTACGATGAAGTCATCACTGCCTTTCGATTTATGTATGGAGGTGCACAAGATTTATTAGGAGTTGTCCCTGATTTAACTGCCCTTGGAAAAATCATTGGTGGCGGACTACCAATTGGTGCCTACGGTGGAAAGAAAGAAATTATGGAACAAGTAGCCCCTCTCGGACCGGCATATCAAGCAGGTACAATGGCCGGAAATCCTGCTTCGATTCTCTCTGGAATTGCATGTCTTGAGGTTTTAAAAGAACCTGGCGTCTACGAGCACTTAGATCGACTTGGTGCGATGTTAGAGGAAGGGATAACGAAGCTAGCGAAACAATACAAGCTTCCAATTACAATCAATCGTTTAAAAGGTGCATTAACGATTTATTTCACGACAGAAAAAGTAGTAAATTATGAACAAGCTGAAAATACAGATGGAGAAATGTTTGCAAGATTTTTCAAATTGATGCTTCAACAAGGAATTAATCTTGCTCCTTCAAAATATGAAGCATGGTTCCTGACAATCTCTCATACCGAAGAGGATATCCAACAAACATTAACTGCTGTTGATCATGCATTTAATATACTTTCGAACGAATAATTATGCACTCTAAGCATGGTGGTATTATCTGTGACAATCCACCATACTTTTATTTATTTAGAAAACGCTTACAAACTTGGATTTATGCAATATTCCCTAATCCCTTAGTAATGTATACCATATCCAACCTACTGAATAATAAATTGATTTCACTATATAAATATGATAAGATAGGGTATATTTCTGAAAATTTACTCTTTTCTGTATTAACTCACTAATCTTTTACTTTTTAATATAGAGAAAAAATCTCTTTGGGAGGTGGAGGCTTAACTAGGTAGAGAATTCTCAATAATACAAACGCTTTCTCAAGGGTATTATTGTAATCACACTCTCCTATTAGCCAATTTAAATGGAAAAACACTGGAGTCCTAGTCTGTTTAAAGAGTTTTACCATCAAGAACATGATGCGTGTGGAATTGTGTCAGCAATTGAGAAAAAACGCATTCCTACAAAAGCAAACATCGATGCTGTCATCAACGCCTTAGTAAAAATGAATCATCGTGCCGGTTTCATTAACGGTGAAGGTGATGGGGTAGGTATTCATGTTGATATCCCAAAGAATCTCTGGAAAGAAAAATTAGCAGCAATCGGACAAAGCACAGATTTTGTTGATCGTCCAGATTTTACAGTCGGACATTTTTTTATCAACAAAAGTGCAAATGCGGAACAAATAAAAGAACATATCACACAATTATTCACCAACAAAGGCTTCACCATCGTATTTCAATCAACCAAAGTAACATCCTCTAGTGCCTTAGGGCCAATTGCACTTAAAGAAGAGCCTATCTTTTGGCAAGTTGCTCTTATTTCAAATGAATCTCTTAATCTTACAAAAACCCTTTTTGAGTTAACAATTGAAATTGAACAAGATCATCATGTTCATGTTGCATCCTTAAGTAATTACATTGCCGTTTATAAAGTCCTTGGTGCGGGTGATATCCTGCCTAAATTTTATCATGACTTAGCAAGCCCTCTTGTCGCTTCAACGATGACATTAGGACATAATCGTTATTCAACCAATACTCTATCAAATTTCTTCCGTGTACAACCATTTAGTGTATTAGGTCATAACGGTGAAATTAACACGATTTCTAAGCTTCGTGATGAAGCAAGAATGATGAATGTTCCACTTACAGATGGTGGTAGTGATTCACAAGATTTAAGCCGTACGATTGATACTTTTATTTCTCGAGACGGGTACAGCTTATTTGAAGCAATGGATGTATTATTTCCACCGATTGTCAATGAAATTAAGGCATATCCTGAACATTTACAGGATTTATATACGTATATTCGTGAGGCATGGGGTCATTTTGCACAAGGACCTGCAGGGATCATCTCAAGACACGCGGATGAAGCAGTATTTAGTGTGGATGCATTAGGCCTACGCCCATTATGGAAAATCGAAACGGAAACGACTTATTTATTCTCATCCGAGCCTGGAATTATCCCTTCATCAGATTATGTGGCTGAACCAAAACCACTATCTCCTGGTGAAAAAATCGGGCTGAAATGGGCAAACGATGATTATATCAAGGTTTATGATTATGCAGCATACCAACAAGAAGTATATAACCGATTTTCAAAACGTGTAAGCTTTGAAGATTACCGTATGCGTCTAGCAACACCTAGCCTTGAAAAAACAGTGACAATGTCTGTTACTACAAAGGTTCACAACGGACAATATGCTGCATTTGGCTGGGATCGTGAACATATCCAATTACTTGAGCAAATGGCTGAAAAGGGTGCTGAGCCGATTCGTTCCCTTGGACATGATGCACCACTTGCAGCCATTGATACAGGTAGACGAAACATTGCTGATTTTATTAAGGAAAGTGTGGCAGTTGTCACAAATCCTGCGATTGACCGTGATCGTGAGACAGAACATTTCTCTACACGGACCATTATCGGAAAACGCCCTTCACTTGTGCAACATGAAGAGAAACAACTTGTTATGGAGCTCTCTTCTCCGCTTTTAATTGAAGGCAATCTTGGTTATGAGTGTTCAAGCCAAACTGGGCAACCTTCTTATGATCAGGTGGTCGAAGAGTTTAATAAGAAAAAACTTTTACACTATTTACCTGCAACGTTTACAGAAAATGAATCTCTTAAAAATGCATTAGATCGTTTAACAAATGAGGCGAAAGAAGCGGTTATGGAAGGGAAATCATTGATTATTATTGATGATGCTGCCGCTCACAAAAATGGGCAATTATGGATTGACCCACACCTGATTACTTCAGCGGTTGATCAAGCATTAGTTGCATCACAATTAAGACGTGATTGTTCTCTCCTCCTTCGTTCTGGAGCGATTCGTTCGTTGCATGATATTATTCTCGCCTACGGATTAGGTGCAAATATCATTAGTCCTTACTTATTATTTGCGACTGTATCTGAAGAAACGATTAAACCTGCTGTGAATCTTCATAGCGCTCTTAACAAAGGATTAGAAAAGGTCATTTCAACGATCGGGATCCATGAATTACGTGGATACAGCCGATTGTTCTCGAGTAT
>JBEQAC010000331.1:0-3331 GCA_041640535.1 Bacillaceae bacterium | reverse complement strand
GTCGCTCCTGCTACTGTACCTAAATGAGCAAAGGTTGGTTCGATTGTACTTGTATTTTTTTCAACAGTGGCAGTTCTTTCAGTACTTTTGTTCCCTGCAGCATCTGTTGCGGTTGCTGTTAGCGTTAAGTTTCCATCATTTAAAATAGCTAAATTAAAAGTCTGCTCATATTTCCCGTTTTCATTTGCCTTAATTTGGGCACTAACAGGTGGATTGACTCCATCTGAGATGGTAATCGTTACGAGCGCATTCCCCTCCGTTGTTCCTGTTAGTAAGAACGATGTGGCGTTTTGACTTGTGACTGCAGTAGGATGAACCACCACAGGCGGACTAGGTGGAGTCGTATCTACAACAGGCTGTTCTACCTTAGGGATAAGCAAGGTTTGTCCGACAAAAATCATATCCGTTGTTAGATTGTTTAGGGATTTTATCGCAGTGACGGTTGTATTATAGCGTCTAGCAATTAATGATAAAGTATCCCCAGAAACCACTTTATAGGAAATTGTTTCTGGCTCCTGTACTGGTGGTGTTGGAACTGGTTCTTCAACAACTGGAGCTTCCGTTACTTTCTGTGGAATCATCAGTTGTTGACCGACAAAAATCATATCGGATGTTAAATGATTTAATGATTTAATGGCATCAACGGTTGTTTCAAATTTTCTAGCAATGATTGATAGTGTATCCCCAGAAACCACACTATAAGAAATGGATGGTGCTGGCTCAGGTGTTGGAGCGGGTTCAGGTGTTGGTGCAGGTTCGGTTATTACAGGCTCAGCCACACTTTTTTGTGGAATGTTCAGTTTTTGTCCAACAAAAATCATATCGGAAGTTAATTGATTCAATGATTTAATCGCATCCACTGTTGTATCAAACTTTCTAGCGATGATTGACAATGTATCCCCAGAAACCACCGTATACGTAAGGGTAGTTATGTCTTCAACCACAGGTGCTTCTGGAGTCGGAGCTGGTTGCTGGGCTAATTGTGGGATTCGCAGTGTTTGACCGACAAAAATCATATCGGAGGTTAGCTGATTAAATGTCCGAATCTCTTCAACCGTTGTGTTATAGCGTCTCGCAAGAATGGATAAGGTATCTCCTGAGGCCACGGTATATGTAAAAAAGGGTAGGTTTAATTTTTGGCCGATCATCAGCATATCTGAGGTTAATCCGTTCACCTCTTTGATGGAAGCTACCGTAACCTTAAACCGATTCGCGATATTGAATAAAGTATCACCGGCTTGGACTGTATACACATCATATTGCATCGTTTGTTGAATCTGCGTCGTCGTCGACGTTTGAGCTCCTACGAGTGATCCGCCCCCAAGGTAAAACGTGGATACTAGCAAGGAACCAGCCATGACCTTCACGACAGAAATCTTCGCCTTTGGTAATCGATTTTTTACTAATTCATTTATATAGGATTGGAGTTCTTGACGTCTTTTCTGTGAATATCCTAACTCATCTGCAAACTCTGTTGATGGATTGTCTAGATAAAGAACTAAGGTATACGTCTGATCGTGATTTTCTACGAGTTGATATCTTTGAAAAAATTCCATGTTTAAAAACTCCTCTTACATTTAGAATCTTTTTCTAGTCTTCCAAACCGTATAAAAATCATTCTTATTAATAGGTAATACCTTCTTTCCGATTTTTAAAATAAATATTTCATGCATGGAAATAATCATTCAATACAAAATAAAGAGGTAATCTATCAAACGAAAGGTTGGTGTTCCTGTGATTAGAAAGATTGTTATGGCTACATTTGCGCTTATGCTTATCCTTCCGGTTGTGTCACAGCCTTCGGCACAAATTAAACACTTTAAAGAACCGCCATTTGAGTTTTATAAGGTGTCAAGAGGAGATACGTTTTGGTACATAGCACAGCGCTACGGACTAGACTATAAAGAATTAGTGAGATTAAATCCTGATGTGGTTCCAACTAATATGCATGTTGGTGAAGTCATTCGATTAAAGGCTTCAGCTGGACATCATAGTTCATTTGAGAATCAGGTCGTGCAGCTTGTGAATCAAGAAAGGGCGAAACATGGCTTAAAAGCACTCACACACCGAGCTGATTTGAAAAATGTCGCTCATAAAAAAGCGGAAGATATGATTAACTCAAATTATTTCTCACATACGAGTCCGAACTATGGATCTCCATTTCAAATGTTAAAGACCTTTGGAATCAGTTATCGATCAGCGGGTGAAAACATTGCCAAGGGGCAAAAGACACCGCAAGAAGTAATGAACGCATGGATGAACTCACCAGGTCATAGACAGAACATCTTAAAGCCTGAGTATGATTCCATTGGTGTTGGTTTTTACCATAGTGCTTGGGTTCAAATGTTTATCCAATCAAATTAACTGCTTCATAAGACACCAGTGCTTAGCTGGTGTTTTTTTGCTTTCAATCCTAGCGAACTTTGTCCATGAGAGAGCGCCTCAAAGACATTTTGCTTTCAAGCCAAGCGAACTTTGAGGTCTACTACTTTTTTTGATAATTAAGAAACTTACCTATACATTTTTCCAAGAAAAACATACTTTATCTTTAAATATAGTGATCGGAGGTTAAGATATGTATCCACCGCAAAGATTTGGAAGACCAAGACCTTCTATTTATCCACCACCATTTTGGTTTTACCCGCCTTATTGGGGTCTGCCACCACGTCCCCCTTTTTGGCCACCGCCATTTCCGATTATCATGAGAAGACCATTTTAATTCACCCTAAGAAGCCAACTATCTAGGCTTCTTTTTCCTATTTAGAGGGTAATTATCGTAATAAAGAAAAAATTATTAGATTTATAGGATTGCATATTTTGTCAGATGGCTTTATACTTTAATAAAGCAGAATCGATATATAGTATCGTTTTAAAAATATAATTCAATATTTTGTGTTTTCCGGTAAAAAAGGTGTCGAATTTCGACATAATAGGGAATCTGGTGCAAGTCCAGAACTGTCCCCGCAACTGTAGAATGCTGATGAAATAAGGATAGCCACTGTGAGTGTTAATCATGGGAAGGCCTTAGAGTAAAGTGAAGCATAAGTCAGGAGACCTGCCTTTTTACTATGTACTATCTTCTTCGGGAGTTGAGGGGATAGGACGAGGAGTAAGGATATGCCCCCCTTTATCTCTTCGTTCTATCCGCTCATCTTACGAGATGAGCGTTTTTTATTTTGGCCTGTTAAATGAATATTGTCGGAAATAGAAATGACAGTCAGGAGTGTTCACTTCACTCGGTTACACGTTGAGTAAAAAGGCTTGCTCACACTCCTGACTATCATTTCAAATATGATTTAACTTTGGACATTTAACACTGCCAGTATCTAAG
>JBEQAC010000330.1:0-3355 GCA_041640535.1 Bacillaceae bacterium | reverse complement strand
AGATTTTGGCTCAAGATTACTAATTGAGTCCTTTCGATTACCAGAAGTTGATGGTCGTGTTTTGGATGTTGGTTGTGGCTATGGTCCGATTGGATTAGCGATAGCAAAATCGCACCCATCAAGATTTTTAGAAATGATTGATGTGAATGAAAGAGCGCTAGAATTGGCAAAAGAAAACGCAAAGTTAAATAGCGTTAAAAATGTTTCGGTTTTTAAAAGTGATCTGTTTTCTGCTGTTGAAACAAAGGATTTTTCTGCTGTTCTATCTAATCCGCCCATTCGTGCCGGTAAAAAGGTTGTTCACGAAATCTTAACAGAAAGCTTTCATCACCTTCGTGATGGTGGAGAGCTCTGGATAGTAATTCAAAAGAAGCAAGGGGCACCTTCAGCGATCGAGAAATTGCAGACCGTATTTTCAGAAGTAGAGGTTGTTGAAAAAAAGAAGGGATATTATATCATAAAATCGAAAAAAGGTTGACGGTTATTTTTACCTATGTTAATATTATAAAATGCCAATATGTAATTTTTTCATGTTGAACTAAATTTTACATTTTAATGTATATTATTAGTTCCTATGGAAAGAATAATAAAATCAATAGAACGTTATGATGAAAAATGCGGTTTTCTTGAATGAAACCCTTTTTCTTTTTGTCTATAGCAGATTAATGCTATAGACGTAAAATACTAGCTTTATTAAAAAACGCTTGATTTGAGGGGTGAATGAGTTGACAGGTCAACTAGTTCAGTATGGACGACACCGCCAACGAAGAAGTTATGCTCGCATTAGTGAAGTATTAGAATTACCAAATCTTATTGAAATTCAAACCTCTTCTTATCAATGGTTCCTTGATGAGGGTTTGAGAGAAATGTTCCAGGATATTTCTCCAATTGAAGATTTTACTGGTAACTTATCACTAGAATTCATTGACTATAGCTTAGGCGATCCTAAATATTCAGTCGAGGAATCGAAAGAGCGTGATGTGACGTATTCTGCGCCGCTTCGTGTAAAGGTCCGTTTAATTAATAAGGAAACAGGTGAAGTAAAAGATCAGGATGTCTTTATGGGAGATTTCCCATTAATGACCGAAACAGGAACGTTCGTTATCAATGGTGCTGAACGTGTTATTGTTTCACAGTTAGTTAGATCTCCAAGTGTTTACTATAGTGGTAAGGTAGATAAAAATGGTAAACGAGGATTTACTGCAACCGTTATCCCAAACCGTGGAGCGTGGCTTGAGTATGAAACCGATGCTAAAGACGTAGTTTATGTTCGTATTGATCGTACTCGTAAATTACCAGTTACGGTTCTTTTGCGTGCGCTAGGATTTGGTTCTGATCAGGAAATTCTTGACCTATTTGGTGAAAATGAATACTTAAGAAATACACTAGATAAGGACAATACAGAAAGCACTGAAAAGGCTCTTCTAGAAATTTATGAAAGATTACGACCAGGTGAGCCACCTACGGTTGAAAATGCGAAAAGTTTACTAGAATCACGCTTTTTTGATCCGAAACGCTATGATTTAGCTAGTGTTGGACGATATAAAATAAATAAAAAACTTCATATAAAAAATCGCCTATTTAACCAAAAACTAGCTGAAACTCTAGTAGATGGTGAAACAGGTGAAATTATCGCAGAAAAAGGTGCACTTTTAGATCGAAGAAATCTAGATCGGATTATACCATATCTAGAGAATGGGATAGGCTTTAAAACGGTAAGCCCTGCCGGTGGTGTTTTGCAAGATGACATCACGCTTCAATCTATTAAAATTTTTGCCCCGAGTGATCCAGATGGTGAGCAAATCATCAATGTGATTGGTAATGCGTATATTGATGAAAATGTTAAGAACATAACACAGGCGGATATCTTATCTTCAATCAGTTATTTCTTTAACTTACTTCACCATGTTGGTGATACTGATGATATTGACCATCTAGGTAATCGTCGTTTACGTTCTGTTGGCGAATTACTACAGAACCAATTCCGTATCGGTTTATCTAGAATGGAGCGTGTTGTTCGTGAAAGGATGTCAATTCAAGACACGAATACGATTACGCCACAACAACTAATCAATATTCGTCCAGTAATTGCATCTATTAAAGAATTCTTTGGTAGTTCTCAGCTTTCTCAATTTATGGATCAAACGAATCCACTTGGTGAGTTAACCCATAAACGAAGACTGTCTGCTCTTGGGCCAGGTGGATTAACGCGTGAACGTGCTGGATTTGAAGTTCGTGACGTTCACTATTCTCACTATGGACGTATGTGTCCAATTGAGACACCTGAGGGACCGAACATCGGATTAATTAACTCATTATCTTCTTATGCAAAGGTAAACCGATTTGGTTTTATTGAAACTCCATATCGTCGTGTTGACCCTGAAACTGGAAAGGTAACCAATCGAATTGATTACTTAACAGCTGATGAAGAGGATAATTATGTAGTCGCTCAGGCAAATGCAAGACTAGCGGATGACGGAGCATTTATTGATGAAGATATCATCGCTCGTTTCCGTGGAGAAAATACGGTTGTTAAACGCGATCGTATCGATTATATGGATGTGTCGCCGAAACAGGTTGTTTCTGCTGCTACAGCTTGTATTCCGTTCTTAGAAAATGATGACTCTAACCGTGCGTTGATGGGAGCGAACATGCAACGTCAAGCTGTCCCTCTAATGCAACCTGAGGCTCCAATTGTCGGAACGGGTATGGAATATGTTTCTGCAAAAGATTCAGGTGCAGCCGTTATTTGTAAACAACCAGGTATTGTTGAGCGTGTAGAAGCGAAGCAAGTATGGGTTCGTCGATATACTGAGGTTGATGGACAAAAGGTGAAGGGCGACTTAGATAAATATCGCATGTTGAAATTTATTCGTTCAAACCAAGGTACTTGTTATAACCAACGACCAATTGTTTCTGTAGGAGACGAAGTTGTAAAAGGAGAAATCCTGGCGGATGGCCCTTCTATGGAAAAGGGAGAATTGGCTCTAGGACGAAATGTGTTAGTTGGTTTCATGACATGGGATGGTTATAACTATGAAGATGCCATCATCATGAGTGAGAGATTAGTAAAAGATGATGTTTATACATCAATTCATATAGAGGAATACGAATCAGAATCTCGTGATACTAAGTTAGGGCCTGAAGAAATCACTCGTGATATTCCTAACGTAGGGGAAGATGCTTTAAGAAATCTTGATGAGCGTGGAATTATTCGAATTGGTGCGGAAGTGAAAGATGGAGATCTTCTAGTTGGTAAGGTTACCCCTAAAGGTGTGACTGAATTAACAGCAGAAGAAAGACTTTTACACGCAATTTTCGGTGAAAAAGCTCGTGAAGTTCGCGATACATCTCT
>JBEQAC010000329.1:0-3414 GCA_041640535.1 Bacillaceae bacterium | reverse complement strand
TGATTATATTTGTTTACTTTTCAAAGGTTCTTGTTGCTATTCATTTTCTTTTTCTAGGAGATATTAGTCAGGCAACACAAGTCATTGACTCGCAATGGCTCCTATTTTTGCCTTCTCATTACGGATTTGCTGTGTATGATTCATACGTTAATACGGTTGAAAATAATAAACTATTTGAAAGTGAACAACGAAAATTTCTTCAAGAAAACTATCAGCAATATCGAGTGAAAATTCCTGTATCAATCAATGAGGTGAAATAAATGCAAATATTCTCAACCTTTGAGCATTCTTCATATCTTGAGTTAGCCATCACTGCTTTAGAAAAAGTGGGTGTAAAAAAAGGGAGTATTCTTGCTGTTCCGATGATTAACAGGGTAGAGGAAAGGAGATTATTTGATACGCTTCATCGAGCAGATGGTATCAGCTTATTTGATAAAGGTGCAGCGATTGGAACAGCATTTTCTGTTATTGGAGCCAGTGTAGGTTTTGTTTTAGAATGGGGACCGATATATTGGGGGCTAATCGGTGCTGCAAGTGGTTTTATACTTGGTTTTATCATCGACTACATCATTTTCAAAATTGTACATAAAAGGGAAAGGGTTGTAAAAGGAAAAAAGACAGAAGTAGTTTTAGTCGTGGAATGTCCGAAGGATTTGGTTGAGAAAGTGGAAGAGGTACTTTGGGAACACTTAGCATTAGGAGTTGCAAGAGTAGATTAACCAACCATATTTAAGGTGCCGAAGCTCTAGAAAATTTGTTAGCGGAACTTCTTAACAAAATAAAAACCGACTTTATTGATTGCAAGGTCGGTTTTTATATACACTAGAAAAATAACCAAGATCAAAAGTGATTCAAACTGAAATTAAAACTGAGGTAATTCATAATTATAAGTTATTGAAGTGTTACATTTAGGCTATTGGAATGAAAGAGTTGAAGATTCAGCACCAGAGTTCTTAATATTTGTCCATTGCAATTTCTTTTCTATTAGGAGCAAGTGGAGGCTGTTCTAACCATTTATTTTTCACCATAAGATTAAACCATTTCTTCGTTACCATAAGATTTTTTAGAATCGTCCCTTCATAGGTGGTTACAAGGTCTGTTCGCATGGCTGATGCTAGACCTGCCCCATGATAGTTTTGTGCAGCTTGGAATAAGAAACCAATATGATACAACATTAACTTGTCAGAAAAAGGAGAGTCTGTTGAAATTGTAATTTCAGTCTCCCACGATTTAGGAACTGGTAAATTATCCGTTTGCATAATTTTTGAAAAGTTTTTTATTTGTTGGTCAGCCGTTTTTTCGGCATCCTCTAAAAATTTTCTAACTTCTTTTGATTGTGTGACTTGACTGAACGCGATTGAAAGAGTTTTTGCCATAATACTTTTTTTTAGGTTGAAAGAAATGCTTATGATTTCTGTCGCTGCTAACATTCTTCCCTTTCCGAAAAATCCATCTGTGAAATCTTGGCTGGAAACATATTCAGGGTTTTTAGTTGGATAAAATAAAGGGTCTCTCTGAAAACTACCTTTCTCAAGCAATAAATCAATTGTTTGATGATACATTCTTTTCCCATCATTATCACAGGAGTCGTAAAAAAACCGTAAATCCTCTCTTACAGAAATGCCCAATGAAGTAGAGTGTCCTATTAAACCATGTAATGTCATTATATGTAAATAATTTAGGCAAAATATATCCGTAAACAACCTTTGTTTACCTATAAAGAGGTCAGATTCAGTAAATCCAATTGGAACTGGAAACCCCTCATTTTTTATAAAAGTAACAATTTGTTGTTTTTGATTATCGAATGTCTTGATAGCATCCTCAAAAATAGCTTTAATTTGCTCATCCTCAATAATAGAGACCATATATCTATTTACAATATCAACGGCTGTTCCATTTATATACTCTCCCCACAAACTTCCTATTTCGGAAGATGTGAGTTTAAATTTTTCCTTTTCCATTTTGTCACCTCTTGAATAGTATTTACCATTTCAGCATGAATATGAATTCTTATTGGACTTTAAAAGAGGAAAAAGACTGTTAGAAAAGACATAATCTCTAAAAAAGGCAAGCAAAACTATGCTCACCTTTTACTTACAACAACGCGAATTAGGCGACACTTATGGAATACTCATGCTTAAGTTAAAGACGGCATTCTTAACAAAGGTGTTAATCTAGCGGTTATATTACTCATTAAGAACGCTAATCTTGTAGCCATTATCATTATGGTTGAGATTAAGCTAAATAGAATATTCAAAGTATATACCTCCACATTGAAGTATAGTGTTAAAGGATAACACTAAGGTTATTGTTAAACTACGAAACAAATTTATTCATGCAGTTAAATACCAAATGTACTTTAAGAAAAGCTTTTCAATGAAGAGGGTACGATTGTTTAATAGGGCTTGTGGAATGATGAATGATTTTTATTTTATCAAAAAAAGGTTAATTATATAACAATAAAAACACAATTAAAAAGAATAATTATTTATTGTAAAACGATAAAAAATAAGTTAAAATCAAATAAATAAAATATGTGAGGTGCTTTTTATGAAACGAGGATCAACACTCTTTTTAAAAATGGCTGTTATTCTTATGGGAATTCCTGTTCTCGCTTTGGGTATATTTGGGTTGCCTTGGTTAATTAAAAATCCAGTAAATCCAGATTATGCCCATATCCTATATCCTATTGTAATAGGTATATATGTATCAGTGATACCGTATTTCATTGCATTGTATCAAGCTTTTAAACTTTTAAGCTATATTGACAAGAATGAAGCTTTCTCTGAATTGTCTGTTAATGCTCTAAAGAATATCAAATTTTGTGCATTGACGATCAGTGGTTTGTATGTGGTCATGATGCCATTTGTTTTTCTCGTAGCAGAACTTGACGATGCACCGGGTCTCATCATCATCGGAATGGTCCCTATCTTTGCATCAATCGTAATTGCAGTTTTCGCTGCTGTTCTTCAAAGACTCTTACAAGAAGCGATTAATATAAAATCAGAAAATGATTTAACGGTCTGAGGTGAATAATATGGCGATTATAATTAATATTGATGTTATGCTGGCGAAAAGGAAAATGAGTGTCACTGAACTTTCGGAAAGGGTTGGAATTACAATGGCCAATCTTTCTATTTTGAAAAATGGAAAGGCAAAAGCGATTCGGTTATCCACTTTAGAGGCGATTTGTAAGGCCTTAGAATGTCAGCCCGGAGATATTTTAGAATATCGAAGTGATGAAGACACTCTGTAACTTTGATTTACAAATAGTAGAAAAACCTTTGGGGGGGCAAATCATGAAAGCACTAAAACAACTTGTTCGATTTGGTTGGAAACAGGCACTATCATGTTTGTTTCCTGTCGTTATTTTTGCCTCTTTGGCTATTACACAATTCATATCACTTCCCATCC
>JBEQAC010000328.1:0-3464 GCA_041640535.1 Bacillaceae bacterium | reverse complement strand
TTTGATAGCTTAGGATGCTTTTGAATAAGCTCGTAAATACTCGATTTTGAAAAAAAGGAAGGATTAAAGTAAGGAATGTTATTCTTTTCTAAGAGAGTGAGACATTTTTTATATTTCTTTGTTTTTTCAATCCGACGGTAAGAAGCTCGATTATAAACAATATCAGGTAATGGCATTTTTAGCCGAATCCACTTTTTTCTCTTATTTAAATAATAGAACCCATAAGGATTAGTTCCACTAATAGATAATGGGGTGAACACAAAACAAAGTGAGCCATTCTTTTCAAGTTCCTGTTGTAATCGAATTAACATTTGAGACTTCCCAAGAAAGGATTTCTTAATATAAGAATCACCCACTAGAACACCGACAAGGGGACTAATTTTTTCGCCATGATTAGAGACATAGAAAGGAAGCATTGCAGTTGAAATGCTTCCTAAATAGGGGATTTTTTTGTTATTGCTTCCCCATCGCATCGGATGCTTATATTCGGATTGATACCATCGTTCATTCTTAATATCATAGTAAAGGGGAATCATAAATGAATCTCCTCTGGTGTTTTTATTGTTTTTTCAGTCAAGTGTATTGCATATTGAAGAAACAACCGTCTTGTTAGTAAATCATTCTCACGTAAACGGGGATGAGTGAAGATGGAGCGTCCAGGCTTTGAATTTGCCTCGAATAACCAAACCTCTCCGTTTTTATCAATTCCTAAGTCGAATCCAATTTCTCCAATCGGCCCCTTTATTTTTGAATCAATGGCTTTACTAAGTGCCAAGGCAACCATCTCTAGCTTTTTAGTGACTTCCTTACTTTCCTTTTTATTTGGAAAAAGTTCATCTACTGTTTTTACAACACCACCACTGTTTATATGAGTAGTGACACTGCCTCTTCCAGCAATTTTCCCTGCAATGACACTCACTTGCCAGAGGCCATCGCTATTTTTATTCGTATGCACTCGAAAATCAATAGCCTTGTGCTCGGTTCTAATTAGAGAGATTCCTTGCTGAACAATATAGCTTTTAAAAGGTTTGTTTTTGAACAAATGGTTGATCATCGCTTCAAGTGAAGTGAATTTTTGTAATTTCTTTTGTTCGTCATCATCTTTAAATCGACAATAATATGCTTCTTCTTCCCTTGAATAAATAATTTGGTAAACTCCAAGTCCAAGGCTTCCATTAGAAGGCTTTAGATAAACATGCTGGTATTTTGATAACATCGTTTCAATAAGACTAAAACTTGGGTTTACATGTGTTTCTGGGAGGTAGGTTGCCACCGTTTTATCCTTTAAGAGCAACTGGTGGATTTCCCATTTGTTAAAGAAGCCTGGATTAAACCATGGAATTAGGTACTCTGAAATCAACTTATTCTTAACTGTTCTCAATGCTTGATGGTTTTCCGCTTTTCGATTAGGCAATCGATCATAAATCACGTTTGGAAAAGGTACAACTATTTTTTTCCACCCTTCTTTTAAATAAAAGAGTCCTTCGATTGTCCCTTGATCCCAATCTATTTGATGTGCACCGAAGACAAATGGGAAACCACCTGCAGCTTTTTCCCCAGATAAAAGCTTTGAAAAGAAGATGGACCTTTCTCCAATTGGCCGAAGAATTGAATCCGTAAATCCAGCAGTAAATATCCCTATTAATGGCCCTAGAAACAGGGTGTTATCATTATAGATTAACGCTGTATGACCATTATGTGGAATTCGAAGAGAATTGTATAAATCCTGTGAAATAAGGACCACTTGCCGAAAATCCTCATGAAATTTTACTTTACAAGGACATGAAGCAGTTCCAAATGATACGTTGCTTACATTTGCAAGATGCTTCATATTTTTAGGAACAATAAGGAGATTTTCCCCGTCCTCAATCACTTTAAGCGGAAAAGAGGTCATATCAATCAGCTCCTTTTTAAACTTGTGGATTGCTTCCATAAATAACGACAATAAAGAAGAGGAGCATTGTAAATATCCTCATAACAATTTGGATTTGTTTCAAAGATTACCTTTCGACCAGGCTTGGAATTTGTATCTAGGATCCAGATCGAACCATCCTTTGCCAATCCTAAATCTATTCCAATTTCGAACAAAGGATCAAACGTTGATTCTAATATATGCGGAACCTTCCCAAGAATGGTTTGAATATTTTCTATTAATAGATGTTTTTGGATCGGTGTTAAATGATTACTCCAACTGTTAAACGGAAGGACTTCTGCACCACCACTAATATTTGAAATTAAAAAATCCTTATTTCCTCTTCTGATTCCACGCCCACGTTCCTTCCATTTTCCAACCTTGTTCTTTTGTAGAAGGATTCGAATGTCAAATGGATGGTTTTCCTCGTCCTGTATTGGTAAATACGGTTGGCAAATATAGTTTTGATTTGCGAGGAGTTGATCTAAGTAATGAACAATGGCTTTTTTTGATGAAAAAGTCTTTCTAACTACTTGCCTTCTTATATGACTTACCATATCGATGCCATGCTTGGTTAAGAAAAGTCCAGTAAGTCCATGACCCATAGACCCACTTTGTGGCTTTAGGACGATTCTTTCTTCCTTCGCTAGAAATCGAAGGACCATCGAACTTGACGTTATATTTAAGGTAGTCGGTAAATAATATGAAAGATCTTGATCTTGCTTCAATAATTGATAAATCTCCCATTTATTCGGTAAACCATAGCCAATAAATGTTGTATTCGGGTTCTTCTTTAACCAGTTCATGATGGGCTGTGCTTTCTTTGATATAGGATCATTTCCATAAAAACAACGATCGTATAAATACTGAGGCAATGGAAAGGTTGCTTTTTCCCATTCTTGATTTTCTTGATGAAATCTCTCCCCATTTATTTCTTCTGTAGCGGGGATGATACAGCTTGGTGTAAATCTAAAAATCTCGATTTCATATCGGGCAGAACGCTTAGCTATTTCAGTAATATAGCTATTTTCTTGTCCGTGATGCAAAGTAATAAAACCTAATGATGTCAATGATAATCACTCCTCATGAGGGAAATTTGCCAAATAGATACAATGCTCAATAATAGCTTTCGCGCTTGGTCTAATTTTCTTTGAAAGATGCGCGGGATCTTGATTTTTTGAGGGTTTTGTATTCACTTCAATTAGCCACGGTTTTCCCTCCGGATCTAAAGCAAGGTCAATACCAAGCTCACCAAAAACTCCTTCGGCAGCCGCACCAATAATACTAGAAACTTCGATTGCTAATTCTCTCATCATTTTTTTTATTTGCTTTATGGTTTTTGAATCAAACTTTGTTGATAGCACTTCATCAATCTTCTTTAGTTCTCCACCTCTTGATAAATTTGAAACAAAATCTTCCTTTGCAGATACTCGAGCCACACTGGATGTTACCTGCCAATGATGACTATCTAATCTCTGACATAAATACCGAAAATCTAGAGGTCTATTTTCAAATGTCAGAAGTGGAATTCCTTGCTGAACAATATATGCAC
>JBEQAC010000327.1:0-3469 GCA_041640535.1 Bacillaceae bacterium | reverse complement strand
TAAAACATAACAAATTGTTTAGAAAGGAGAAGGACAATGATTGATGATAAATATTTTAAGTTAGTGTCAATTCTCCGTGAAATGGAATCGGTAGTTGTAGCGTTTTCGGGTGGAGTGGATAGTACATTCTTATTAAAAGTGGCGGTTGATACACTTGGGCCAGAGCGGGTAATTGCTGTGACCGCCGATTCAGAGACATATCCTTCTAGTGAGTTAGAAGAGGCAAGGGAATTAGCGAAGAGGATTGGAGTCAACCATCTTGTTATCGAGACTTCAGAATTAGCGATTCCTGGATATACGGAGAATGATCGAAACCGTTGTTATTTTTGTAAAAGTAGTCTCTTTGACCACTTGATTCCTGTCATGGAAAAAAAGGGATATAATAATGTTGTGTACGGTGTCATAGCTGATGATTTAAATGAATTTCGACCAGGGATGAAAGCGGCGAAGGAAAAAGGCATACGTGGTCCCTTACAAGAAGCAAATTTATTTAAAGATGAGATTCGGGAACTTTCTAGAGAGTATGATTTGCCAACATGGAATAAACCTTCTTTTGCTTGCTTATCTTCTAGGATTGCTTATGGTGAACAAATCACAATTGAAAAGCTAACAAAAGTGGAAAAAGCAGAAGCTTATTTAAAATCATTGAATATTCGCCAGGTTCGAGTTAGAACACATCAGGAAATTGCAAGGATTGAGGTAGAACCAGGCGATATGGCAAAAGTATTAGAGAATCATGAAGCCATTTCAAGAGAGCTTATTAAATACGGTTACAAATATATAACTTTAGATTTAATTGGTTATAAGAGTGGAAGTATGAATAAGGTTCTTTCATAAAAGAAAAGGCTTTGGGATTTTCTCAAGGCTTTTTCTGTGCACATCATTAAAATTGAAAAGGAAGATGAAGGATGTCTAGAGAAATGGTTATGGGTCTTGATATCGGGACAACAAGTGTAAAAGCGGTCATTTTTACATTAAAAGGGAAGGTTGTCTCCGAATCTGAAAAATTAATTACTTCCTATTATCCTAAACCAGGCTGGGTTGAGCAAAATCCGGATGAAATAGAGCAATTAGCAGTACAAGCTATTAAGGATGCGATGAACCTTGCGAACATAGAGAAGCATGATTTAGTAACAGTTGGTCTATCAGCTGCGATGCATTCGCTCCTTTGTATTGACGAGAATGGAATGCCTTTGTCAAATGCACTCATTTGGGCTGATGGAAGAAGTAGTGAACAAGCTGCACAATTAATGGAAACAGAAGGAATGAACATTTATTCGAAAAATGGAATGCCTACCCATCCGATGTCTCCATTCTCAAAGTTAGTATGGATGAAGGAAACGGAATATGAGCCATATCTTAATGCTCATTATTTTCTATCAATTAAAGAATACCTACTTCTTAAATGGATTAATCAACGAGTCATTGACTATTCAATGGCATCAGCCACAGGTCTATTTAATGGTCAAACTCTTCAGTGGGATGATGAACTTGTAGAAAAAGCAGGAATCAAGAAGGAACAACTATCGAACATTGTTCCCCCAACTAAAGTTTTAACTGGCTTGAAAGAAGAGATAGCGGAAAAGCAAGGACTTGCCCCCGAGATATCATTTGTCATTGGTGCAGCTGATGGTCAATTGGCCAATTTAGGAATTGGTGCCATTTCAAAAGGAGAAGTGGCGATCACCGCAGGGACAAGCGGGGCAATTAGGCAGTTTACAAAGGGATTTAAGCTAAGTGATCACCATGAAACCTTTTGTTATGCATTTACAGAGGATAACTATATTATTGGTGGTCCGACAAATAATGGTGGAATTGCCCTACAATGGTTAAAAGAACTTCTAAATTATCAAGGTAGCTTTGATGATTTTACGAAAGAAGCAGAAAGAGTGAAGCCAGGAGCAGAGGGGATGTTATTTTTTCCTTATATTAATGGTGAAAGAGCTCCTTTATGGAATCAACATGCGAAAGGGAATTTCTTTGGAATGACGGTTACCCATAAAACAGAACATTTTGTTCGTGCAGTATTAGAGGGGATTACCTTTAATTTATATCAAATAGGTAAAGCACTAGAACAAGCTGCTGGTGAGCCTGAAAAAATCTATGTTAATGGTGGATTGTCTAGATCGAAGGTGTGGCTACAAATATTAGCAGATGTATTTGGAAAAGAAGTATATGTTTCAGAGACCCATCATAGTGCAGCTTGGGGAGCAGCATGGACTGCTTTAGTCGCATTAGGAAAGGCTGAGTCTTTTGAGGATATTAAAAAGAATATTCCAATGGGAGATCCAATCTTGCCTGACCAAAAAAATCATGAAGTATATTCAGAAATCTATAAAAAGTATGAAATGTTTGTTCATGATTTAAAAAAGTATTTTTAAACCAATTTTACGTAAATAAAGATGTGGATTTGGCGTCGGAGGAGTGAGCGATCATGATGGAAGAGATTTTAGAGCAAGTTCAAAGCGGGAAATTAACAGTGGCAGAAGCAAAGGCGAAACTAGCCACCTATGAGAATCTAGGGTTTGCAAAGGTTGATCATCATCGGAAAAAACGACAGGGATTTCCTGAAGTCATTTATGGAGAAGGAAAAACGGCAGAACAAATCCTTTCAATTACCAAAGCAATTAGATCCAATAACAATGATGTATTGGTTACAAGGATAACAATAGAAAAAGCGGATTATATTCTTTGTGAGCATCCGGAGTTTATCTATCATGAGACTGCTCAAATCCTATATTGGAAGAAGCAAACAAAGGAAGATTCTTTTGATGGGTATATTGCCATTGTTTGTGCAGGTACATCGGATCTAAAGGTAGCGGAAGAAGCTGCCGTAACAGCAGAAGCGTTAGGGTGTAATGTTCGTAGGATCTATGATGTAGGTGTAGCTGGAATTCATCGCCTTTTCGATAATATTGAGGAGATTCAAAATGCGACTGTTTCTGTCGTAGTGGCTGGAATGGAAGGAGCTCTTCCAAGCGTGGTGGGCGGACTCGTTTCTCATCCTATTATGGCTGTTCCGACAAGTGTTGGATATGGGGCAAATTTCAATGGCTTGTCAGCGTTACTAACGATGTTAAATTCATGTGCGTCAGGCATTAGTGTAGTAAATATTGATAACGGATTTGGAGCTGCATATAACGCTGCCTTAATCTATCAAATCGCAAAAAAGGGAGCTCATAAAGATGAAGACATTGTACTTTGATTGTTTTTCTGGGGTTAGTGGAGATATGGTGATTGGAGCATTACTTGATGCAGGAGCGGATCCTGTTAAGTTAGAAGAAGAGCTGAAAAAGTTAAATATATCAGAGGAATATACATTAGAATGGAAGAAAGTCATAAAAAATGGAATAACGGCGACAAAGTTTGATGTGTTATTGAAAAATGATGTTACTCATGTACATGGCCATCACCATCATGACCATGACCACCATCATGACCATGACCACCATCATGACCATGACCACCA
>JBEQAC010000326.1:0-3491 GCA_041640535.1 Bacillaceae bacterium | reverse complement strand
ATTGGTCATCCGCACTTTTTGGGAATAAATCAGGATTCTTATATAATTCCTCCACGGCTGTTTGCATGGATTGATTAAGTTCGGTATAAATATGAAGCCCACCAGCAAGAATTTCATTTTGGGTGAGTCCATATTTTTTCGTCGCTTCATCTATAATGTGGTCTACGTAATATGGAAATTTCCCTTCATAAGGATCAAGTTTTCTTTCCTGAAGAACAATTTCTGAACTTATTGCTTCATTAAACTCTTGTTCAGAAATAAATCCTTGATCTTTCATGACCGCCAACACAAGATTTCTTCTTTCCATGGATTGCTCAATATTTTTTACGGGAGACAATCTGGATGGAGCTTTAATAAGACCGGCCAATGTCGCACCCTCACTTAATGTAAGCTCGTGAACCTCTTTCCCATAATAAGTTTGTGCTGCATTTCTTATCCCCCATGCACCTTCGCCAAAATAAATTGTATTTAAATACATTTCGATGATTTCATCCTTGGAAAACGTCCGCTCAATCTTTTGGGCAATAAAGAACTCTTCCCATTTTCGACCGAAGGTTTGCTCATGGGTTAAAAACACATTCTTCGTTAATTGCTGAGTGATGGTACTTCCTCCTTCGACAATGTCTCTTGCTTTCAAGTTTTTAAACATTGCACGAAAGATGCCGATATAATCAACTCCAGGATGCTTATAAAAACGTCGGTCCTCAATTGCAACTACGGCAGTAGCAACATGCTCAGGTATTTGATCTATCGTTACTCCTTTTATTTTCGATGAGGAGATTTTACTTGCCACTTCTCCATTCATATCGTAAATAATTGTTGGTTGTGGATACACATTCGATAATCCGCTGATGTCTCTTGTATTAATAAAGTGATTGATTGAAAAGATAAGAGATAATGCGACAAGTAAGATGGCTAGAATGATAATTTTTACGACGCCTATCTCTTTTAAAAAACTAAATTTAGATTTTTCGTTCATCTTCTTCCTCCAGGATCTTTCTACATGTTGCAAGAAAATTATAATAGGATAAAAGTTACACATATTTATTCGTTATCTCTCTCCTTTTTAGGGAGGTATTAAGAAATTTTTCATTTTGTGACACATGAATCCATTATATGCAATGAGCAAGTTGTTAATCCTCGCTATTTATGTAATAAAGAAGAGCGAAACTGGAGTTCGCTCCTCACATTTTCACTCATCATTCTTTAAAAACTCTGATATTCGTTTGACCTTATCTAAACGTTCATACCCACGGTATTGATTACTTGCTAACCGAATGGGATCACCAAAAAAGAAACGCTCATAAAGAGTTTGTCTTCCCCCAAATGCACTTATCGAGAGATCCCATGCTAAACGAAATAATCTAACTCGGTCAATTGCATTAGAATTCGCAGCTTGTAAATAGGAATCTAAATCTTCTCTGATTTCAGATTTAAAATCCTTTTCTGATGGAATTGACACTAAACCGCTCGCACCTAGTAACTGTATAATTTCAATATAGCGTGGATATAATTTCGGAAACATAGTAATTGCGGAATAAAGAGGTGCAAGTGCAGGGGCCATCGTTCCCCATTGATCAGTCTCAGCATGGTGTTCTGCTGAAAGTAATAAGCCTTTCAGTGCCTCATACCCTGTAATAATCTCACTAATTTTTTCTTGTACATGCTGGTATTCACCGATATTAATCGTATCAACAATAAGCTGTGAGATTCCTAAGATACTTTCAGTTTTTATAATTTGTCTAGAGATCACCTGATGTAAAACTAAAGTAAAAAAGCTTGTGTCACTATACATCCTGTTCGCTAATTCAATATCATCACAGAAGAATACACGTTCCCAAGGGACCAGCACATGATCAAAGACAATTATTGTATCCATTTCTTCAAATCTTGAACCTAAAGGATGATTAAAAGTTGAATCATTATATGAAAAGGATTCACGACAAATAAATTTTAATCCCTTTGTATTACTTGGAATGGAGAATGCATAGGCTAGTTCCTTTGTTAAAAATCTCCCACCAGTTGGGAATACAATAATTTCATCTGTCATTCCCCCTTGAGTTGCTAGTAATCTTGCCCCATGAATAATGATACCTTCCTCATTCTTATCGATTACTTGAGCGGAAATAATCTGACCATTCAACTCTTCAAAATGATACTCAGCACGATTAACCTGAGGATTTATAAAGGTGTGGGTAAAGGAATAGTCATTTTCCCTGGCCTCTTCATAAAATTTTCTAATATTTTCACTATACTTTTTATCTTCCTTAGAAAATAAATCGCTCGATGCTGCCATGGCCATCAGTGCGGTATTCATATAATCCGGAGAGCGTCCCATCATTCCTAAATTGCTTTTCGCCCATTCTTGGACCATCAGTTTTCTCTTAATTAAATCTTCCTTCGTTTTAGGCTCAAGAAAGGATGTTCCGATTCTTTCACCTGTCGTTGGTGAGGAGTATGTCATAATATCTTTAAGAGTTGGCTCGAACTGAAGGTCATATAATTTTGCTTGGCTTTTCATTGCACCTTTAAATGCTGAGTGTTTTGAAATCTTGCCTTTTACTTGTTTTCCATCTATCCACACATTTGAATGCATCTTATCTATTCTATTGATATATTCCTTACCTGAAATAGCAGGCATATTAGTCACCTCATATCTCTAACTCTTTTCTAAAATATGCAGTCTTCTTTATTATTGTGTATGCTTCATCTTCAAAGAAATCTTCTACAATTACAAAAGGAGCCATATTTCCTATTTTAGAAAATGGCTCCTTTACCAGCGTTTTATTATGTTACATCATTTTGTTTCACAACAGTCCTTCTCACTATCTTCCACTCTTTCGTCTTCTGTACAACAATCTACCTCTTTAATTTCAATTTGGCAACAATCTGTTTTTTTGTTGTTGGAGAATAAACGTTTAATAAAATTCATATTTCATTTACCTCGCTTTCATTTATTTATGCAGAACAGCATGAACAACAGCCTAGATTTTCTCCCTTATTAAGACTATTCAAGTTAAATTGGTCCATTTCAATTCCATTCTTTCTTTGTCTTCCTTTTCTTACGAACGAAAAACCTGTTCCGCGTTCAGCCTTTGCAATTACCTCTCGATTTTTTTGTGATGCAATCATATGCGCTTCAAACCAATACATTAAATATCAACTCCATTAATCAATTTTTTTTGATTTATTTAACTTTATTATATATCCGCATTTTTCATATTTCAAGCTTTAAATCAATTTTTTTTGATTTATTTTTTTTCAAAAAGGCTGTTTTCTAAAAGATTGTTGTTTTTAAAACGAATTAGATAGGGCTCACATGATTGGAACGGAAGGTGTGTGACTCCTGCGGGATCTGCAGGATGGATGAGACTCCGCAGGCACGAGGAGGCTCATCACCTGCCCCGCGGAAAGCACACACCTGGAGTGCAAATCAACATACCTTTGTTAAATAGCAACAAACTTTACGAAAAGAGCCTTCAAAAAAGAAC
>JBEQAC010000325.1:0-3495 GCA_041640535.1 Bacillaceae bacterium | reverse complement strand
ACGATAGGAATTATCCTGCTATACATTCTATTCAGTTTTATCGCGTCGATATTACTTACGTTAAGTTATGTAAAATTAATTGGTGGATTGACCTTAATCTATATAGCCTTTAATTTAATGATTCAAAAGGATGACAAGATTGTGGTAGTCAGCCATAAAAAAAATATGTGGCAAGCGATGAAAGTGATTATGATTGCAAATGTTGTGATTGGGATAGATAATGTATTGGTTATTAGCGGGATTGCTAGAGGGGATATTGCATTAATTATTCTTGGTGTGATGACAAGTATTATTTTAATTGTGGTCGGAAGTAAGTATATTGCAAAACTTGTTCATGACATTCCTTTTTTACTTTATCTCGGGGCAGGATTCTTGTTTATCACAGCAATAAAGATGGTAATAGATGATCCTGTTTTGAGCGACAAGGGGATCTTGGAGAATGCTTTATATCTTCCGTATGTAGTAACAGTCATCTTTCTTCTTATTGCTTCCTTCATCAACGGCCGTAAATCTTTTTAACAAATTTGAGCGAGAATTCCCCTTCCATAATCTTTGATTCAGCAGGGGATGAATCGCTTTTTATATTTGCATTTTACTGAGTGACATTCGCTTACTATTTTTGTAAAATGAATTTACGAATATATGTTTCGGTGGTGAGGCAGATGATATTAAATTATAAGTATGAAATTTATCCTACAGAAGGACAGAAGAAAATATTAATTCGATGGATTAACATCTGTCGTCAAACATATAATTCTGCCCTTTTAGATAAACAAAGGTATTATAAAAAGCATAAAAAAGGGTTAAAACGGACGGATTTACAAAAGAAACAAACGGAAGATAAAAAGAAATACCTAATATTAAAAGAAGTTCCATCGCAACCTCTTCAAGAGGTCTTTTTCCGTTTGGAAAAAGCATTCGAAAAGTTCTTCAATAAAGAAGCAAAATACCCAAAACAAAAGAAATTCAAGGATTATAATTCTATTACTTTTACACAGTTTGGTATGGCTAGACAAAACAATAAAAATAAAAAAACAGGCGAAATCAAACGTCAATTAGTACGAAGAGCTGTCTCTTTAGGGAAAGGTGGAAAATTACAAATATCAGGTCTTGGTCTGATCCATATTACATAGGTCCCGCCCGAACAGTATAATCTACGCCTTTGGAGACTATGTAAGTCTTCCCCTTAAGGGGAAGCGATGGTCGTAGAATTAGGAAAATCTTTATAGATGCTCCGTCTATAATCTTCGATCTAGGCGGGGAGGTTCACACAACCTGGCTATTGTTAAGGTTGTTTTTAATTGCATTAAGTAATAGGATTCTAGAAGCTAATAATTTATAATGGAATGAAATGAAGTTTTTAAAAGGAGTACAGAATGACAGGTAAAAAGCTATTACTTTCAACACTATTTACTGCGTTTTTAGTCTTTGTCGCTGGCTGTAATAATCAAAAAGAAGTTCAAGAGATTACTGTAGCAGCAGCTTCAGACGTATATTTAGCCTTTACAGAAATAGGAGCTAAGTTTAAAGAAGAAACCGGGACTGAGGTTATTTTTAGCTTTGGTTCAACCGGACAGCTTACGAAGCAGATTGAAGAGGGAGCGCCTTTTGATGCATTTGCGGCAGCTAACCAATCGTATATTCAGGAGTTACATGATAAAGAAGCCATTATTGATGAGTATCAAAAGAACTATGCGATTGGGAGACTTGGAGTATACTATCCTAATTTAGAAATTGAACAATTTGATATGAACCTGATGCTTGATCCTAGTATCAAGACAATTGCGATTGCAAATCCTGAGCATGCGCCGTATGGAAAAGCAGCGAAAGAAGCGCTAGAATCAATGGGTATTTGGGCTCAAGTGAAAGATAAAATCGTTTATGCCGAGAATATTAGACAAGCATTTCAGTATGTTGAAACGGGTAATGCCGATATTGGAATTGTTGCGTTAGCATTAATTGAACAATCCAATCAAGAGAACTTTTCTCTAATTGACCAACATGAACATCAACCTATCACACAAACTTTTGGTATTCCTGTACAGTCAAAGAAAATCGAACAGGCGAAACAATTTATCGACTTTGTATTGAGTGAAACAGGACAAGAAATATTACTTAAGTATGGATTTGAGATACCACAGGAGTAATTATGGAACCTATTTTGCATCCACTCTATTTATCTGTAAAAATTGCGTTAATCGCCACCTGTTTTTCTTTTATTCTAGGTTTAATCTTCGCCTGGTTTTTTACCTATAAGAAAAATATATGGACCGAATTAATTTCTTTACTTGTTACATTACCATTAATTTTACCTCCAACAGTTCTTGGCTATTATCTACTCCTTGCTGTTGGGAATCAAAGTATAATCGGTCGACTTTTTGAATCCATTACGGGAGGACCCCTTGTTTTTACATGGAAGGCTGCCGTTATTGCAGCAACCATTGCTTCACTGCCACTATTAATTCGTCCTATTCAAGTTGGATTTGAATCAATAGAAACAGACATATTAAATTCTGCAAGGTTAGATGGAGCGACGAATTGGGATATCTTTCGATTTGTTATTTTACCATTATCATATAAAGGTGTGTTAGCGGGGTTAATTCTTGGGTTTGCTCGAGCGATGGGGGAATTTGGGGCAACATTAATGATTGCAGGAAACATTCCTGGAAAGACACAGACACTATCGATTGCGATATATGATGCTGTACAAGCAAATCGAATGATGGATGCACATCTAATGGTGATGATGTTAAGTGTAGTCACAATCCTTATTCTTTTTGTTGTTCACCGATGGCTAAATAAAGGATAAAAAAAGATTGGTATTTTTAGCTAATCAAAATTTATATACATAATTCTGTCTCATAAGTACAAGTAGGCAGTTGCTAGCCCCTAAAGGCTTGGCGCCAGCCAAGTTCGAAAGCATAAAATTTTTGACTACACAAGGCCTTGATACAAATCAAAAACAATAAGACATTATGTATTTAAGAAGATCTAAAAATTTGTGAAAAAAAATATTAACTGAAGGTTATACAAGAAACAGAACGTCAGCTCTGTTTCTTTAGCGTGTCATGAAAAAAAGGAGATTCCTTTAATCCAGAGTATAAAAGGGGGTACATGGAAAAGAGTACAAAATAGCGGTTATTCTCTAAACCAAAAAAGGACCGGGCAGTTTTGCTCGTTTTCTTAATTAACAGGAGAAGGAGAAAAATGTGATTATTGTTCGGACAGTAGAAGGAGAAAAAAGCCAGACGGAGTCCGAATGTGATCTTTGTTCGGACAGGAAAAAGAGAAAAAAGCCAGACGGAGTCCGAATGTGATCTTTGTTCGGACAGTAGAAGGAGAAAAAAGCCAGACGGAGTCCGAATGTGATCTTTGTTCGGACAGGAAAAAGAGAAAAAAGCCAGACGGAGTCCGAATGTGATCTTTGTTCGGACAGGAGAAGGAGAAAAAAGCCAGACGGAGTCCGAATGTGATCTTTGTTCGGACAGGAGAAGG
>JBEQAC010000324.1:0-3504 GCA_041640535.1 Bacillaceae bacterium | reverse complement strand
CGTTTTTTAAAAAGCTATTCTCTACCGGATGCGGTTGAGGAGACAAGCATAGTTTAGATTGCGACTTAAAAAAATGAGGAGGAGTAAAGTTTATGGCTAAACCAGAATTAGAATTTTTAGATTATAAGAAGTTTGAACGCAAACCATTTTCGAGGGTTGAGGGATTGTTTGAAAGAGTGATTGCGGCCGATACTGAAAGTGGAGTCGCAACACGTATTTTAGAATTTGAGCCTGGAACAGATACTACTCCCAATGGCATTCAGATCCATGATTTCTGGGAGGAGCTTTATATTATTGAAGGCAGTCTAATTGACCTGGTACTAAATCAAGAATTTTCAGCCGGAATGGTAGCCTGCAGGCCACCTGGAATGAAGCATGGTCCTTGGAAATCTCCCGGTGGATGTAAGATTTTTGAAGTTCGATATTATGCAAAATAATGAGCTTCTAACCAAGGGTACCGTCAATTATCTTGAGGTACCCTTAAGATTTATTTAGATTGAAAAGGTAAAGGGAATGGTGAACGTTTTGAAAGATATCTATTTCGACCACGCGGCTTCTACATCTGTTCATCCACAGGTTGTTGATGCGATGATCCCCTATTTTGAAGAAGCCTACGGTAATCCATCTAGTGTTCATCGATTGGGCCGCCAAGGCCGTAGGGCTATAGACGAAGCACGGGAACAAATTTCCAGCACATTGGGCGCTGAGCCAAACCAAATTGTGTTTACTAGTGGTGGAACGGAAGCGGATAATATGGCGATTATGGGTATTGCATTAGCCAATAGGAACAAAGGAAATCATATTATTACTTCGTTGATCGAACATCATGCTGTTCTCCATACTTGTGAGTATTTGAAAAGGCTGGGATTCGAAGTTACCTATCTGCCTGTTGATCAATACGGAATGGTAGATTTAAAAGACGTTAAACAGGTAATTAGAGAATCTACCATCTTAATCAGCGTTATGTACGGAAACAATGAAGTAGGAACGCTTCAGCCTATTAAAGAAATTGCGGAGTTCGCTAAGCAAAAGGGAGTGGTCATGCATACGGACGCCATTCAAGCTTATGGTTCTATCCCTATCGATATTTCTGAAATTCCGGTTGACTCCATGTCTATATCAAGCCACAAAATTAATGGACCCAAAGGGGTTGGAGCGTTATTCCTATCAGGAAAAATCAAATTCACTTCTCTTTTACATGGGGGGCAGCAAGAAAAAAAGCGACGGGCAGGTACGGAAAATGTACCTGGTATTGTCGGATTTGCCAAAGCCGCTGAATTCTCTAAGCATACGATGGAGGAGCGAAGAACGAAATATATGGCCATTCGGGAGGAGATGATTAAAATTTGGAAAGAAGAAGGAATAGAATTTATGGTTAATGGACACCCCACGCATTTTCTCCCGCATATTTTAAACGTTAGTTTTCCTCAGATAGATACGGAGGTCATGCTAATGAGTCTAGATATGGAGGGCATCTACTGCTCCAGCGGTTCTGCTTGTGCCTCGGGTTCACTAGAGGCCTCTCATGTCATTTCTGCAATGTACGAAGATAAAAGAAGGTTGAAGTCTGCAGTTCGGTTTAGCTTCGGCTTAAATAATACCGTAGAAGATGGTCGAACTGCCGCTAAAAAAGTAGCTCAAATTATAGAACGATTAAGATAAGGAATGATAATATGGAAATTCTACATTTAGAACATCTTTTTCTTGATTCAGATAATCTTAAAGCAGAATCCTGTGTAATGGCACTTGGTTTTTTTGATGGAGTTCATCTTGGTCATAAACAAATCATTCAAACGGCCAGGGATATAGCTAAGAAAAAAAACTTAAAATTTACCGTTATGACATTTTATCCTCATCCAAGAGAAGTTATTAATAAAAAGGAAAATTCGGTGGATTACTTGTCTCCCTTACCTGTTAAATATGAACGTTTTGCCAACATGGGAGTTGAAAGACTATACGTAGTTAAGTTCGATATAAACTTTTCGCTCCTTTCTCCAATAGATTTTGTAAAGCAATATATTCTTGGCGTTCATTGTAAGCACGTAGTGGCTGGCTTTGACTTCACCTATGGCTACAAAGGTGAAGGTAACATGGATAAACTTAAAGAAGAGGGTCGAGGAAAATTTGAAGTTACAACTATCGCTAAAATCGAACACCATAATCAGAAGATTAGCTCTACTATAATCCGCCAATTCATTTCATCTGGGAATGTAGGAGTAATTCCTAAGTATTTAGGAGACTTCTATGAAATTAGAGGGAGGGTGATGAATACCCCCCTAAACTATGATTTGGATGATGAGGTTATGGTGAAAATTTACGTGGATAGCGATTATATGCTTCCTAGATCAGGAGTGTATAAAATTCAAGCTCAAATAGAAAATGAATGTTATGAGGGTATCTGTTATCAAAAATTAAAGACAAAGGCTGAACTAGAATTTATAGAAGTAAAATTGTTTGGTTATCCGAAAAAAATTTACAATAAAAATATAAAATTAAAATGGTTAAATCGAATCACGTCCGGAGAAGAAAGTTTGGTTAGTATTGAGGGGCTCCATTTAAAACCAATATAAGAACAAGGAAGAGATGGCTGTGAAAAATAAAAATAAGACAGTTGTTAAATCGTTGGATATCCTCAATCTTTTTCTGAAACACTCCGAGTTGAACTTAAATGAAATGGTACAACTGTCTCGTATCCCCAAAACGTCTGTTCATAGAATGATTAGTTCGCTTGAAGATATGGGATTTCTCCAGAGAGATGAACAAGGTCAATACTCTCTCGGATTATTGTTTCTTCAATACGGTCAATTAGTCGCCGATCGCCTGGATATTCGAGAAATTTCCACGCCTATTATGAAAGCTCTTCGTAATGATGTCGATGAAGCAGTGAAACTCACCATAAAGGATGGTAGGGAAGTTGTTTGTATCGAACAACTTGATACTACACATCCTGTTAGACTCTATACAAAGATAGGCCAAAGGTCTCCGCTGTATGCAGGGGCAAGTTCTCGCATTTTACTGGCCTTTTCTCCAACTAATGATCGGGAACAATATTTGAAAGAGATTGAACTTATACCAATTAGCTTTGGAACCATTACAGATAAGGCAAAACTGAGGAGGATTCTGGAGGAATCCGTCAAAGTCGGATTTACTGTTAGCCAAGCTGAATTGGCAGATTACACTTGTTCTGTAGCTGCACCAATTTTTAATAATACAGGCAAAGTGGTGGCAGGTATAAGTATAATAGGTCCTGATGAGCGCTTTCATAAAGATCGTTTACCAAAACTTATTGATAAAGTCAAAATAGCCTCCAGTACCATTTCAAAAAAACTTGGATGGGACAAATCTGAATACCCAACTGTGGTATAATCCATCAAAACAACAGCCTCCGGAATACATTCCGGAGGCTGTTTTTGCAGAGAAGCTAGACATCCAATTAATAAAAAATAGGAGAGAAAACTCTCTCCTTTCAAGGGATAGGAATGTGTAATACCTACACAAGTGAGT
>JBEQAC010000323.1:0-3544 GCA_041640535.1 Bacillaceae bacterium | reverse complement strand
AACGTGAATCTGGGTATATCAAAGGCTCGTTGAATATCCCTCTTGGTGAAATAAGAGAGCGTTTAGAAGAATTGCCTATAAATAAGCTAATCTATGTATCTTGCCAAGTAGGATTAAGAGGTTATTTTGCTGCTCGAATCCTGATGAATCACGGTTATCGTGTTAAAAATCTTGATGGCGGTTGGAAAACATACTCATCGGTTTTTGGATGAAAAATTCATAATTCAAACATAATTTCTGCATAAAAACTGCAAGAAAAAAGGAGAAGATATAATAAAGAAAGGAGATGTATAAAAATGAAAAAATTAGTAATAGGGATTTTAAGTACAGCACTCATCTTTGGAGCAGGTACATTTACTTATGCACAAGCAAATGGAGAAGGTCTATTAAACTTTGGACAAATGAAGCCTTATATGGAAAAAATGCACCCTGATTTATCCACGAAAGAATTAAAAGAAATGTTTGATGACTGCCATGGAAGCAAAGGGATGATGAAAAATAAGGATGCAGAAGAAATGATGAACAAACTATAGTGCATTAACGCAAAAGGATTGGTTGCTTTCCAATCCTTTTTGTTTTTAGATGAAGTTTTAAAACTAGTAATCAATCTCCGCTTTTAACTTTTCTGGAATAATTAATATACACCCATTCTTATCGATTTCAATTAAATTTTGCCGTTTTAATTGATTAATGGTTCTACTCATTGTTTCTCTTGTTGTTCCAATCATATTTCCTAATTCTTTATTTGTGAAATGTGTTGTTATTCTATATTTTTCACCTACTTGAACTCCATTTGATTTACATAAACGCAGCAATAACATAATGATTTGTTCATAGGTATCTCGGAGAATTTTTTCTTCTAACCGGTTTTGCAGATCAATAATTTTTTCACCTAATACCCTTAATAACTTAACACTTAGTTCAGGATACAAAAATAGATTTTCCTCAAATTTTTTTATTGGAATAACGATTAATTCTGCAGTTTCTACTATTTCTGCATGTGCTGGGAAGGAACCTTTTCTGAAAAAGCCTGCGTGGGGAAACATTTCTCCAGGTTGGAGGATCGAAACAATTTGTTCCTTACCTGAAGCATCTGTTCTGTGGATCTTCACTAAACCTGTGTGGATAAAAAAGACCCGATCAAGTGGGTCACCTTGCATAAACACAAATGATTTTGCTCTATATTCTCGCATTTGTGAAATTTCTACAATGGGGATAATCTCATCTTCCGAAAGATCTTTAAAAAGGGATACACCGTGTAAGTGGTTTTTAATCACCTCTTGTCTCAATTTATGTCAACTCCTTAACAATATTTAGAATGAATTCCACTTTATGACTATCATACTATCCGTTTTATTTACGTAATAATAAGGATTTTTTTACAAATTTGTGTCTTTTTCGTTGAAATTAAATCTTTCTACTAAACTCCACTTTTTCGGGTTATCACTATAATCACATTTATTATGTGTTCACCTTTTCACAAATACTACATATTTCAATCATCCACAGTGAGCCAAATCACGTTTTACCACCTTTTTTTTTCATACGATATCATTGAAAACGCTACCAATTTATTGGAGGGGAAAAATATGGGGAAACTGTATAAAATGATTTCACTTTTTATTGTTTTTGGTTTAATTGGTTTAGTTGGTTTAGTTGGCTGTGGAATTAAGGGGGAAAAAATTGATTCAAGTAAACAAGATTTGAAACAAGAGGAGACAGTACAAACTCAAGGGGATGAAATAGCAATAATTGGACCTCATAAGGAATTAAATCAAGCTCCCATCCCAATGATCGTTGAACGAATTGGTGAAAATGAAGTTAATGTTGAAATGACAGCACAAATAACTGATATTGAAATTGATAAAGGCAATATATATAAAGCTTGGACTTTTAATGGTGAAGCACCTGGTCCAGTCCTAGTAGTCAATGAAGGGGACAGAATTAATTTTACTCTAAAAAATTTGGATCCAGCTATTCCTCATAGTATGGATTTTCATGCAGTACATGCGGCCCCTTCTGTTGATTTTGCAGATGTTGAACCTAATGGAACCGGAACATTTAGTTATGCCGCTACTAAACCTGGTGTATTTATGTATCACTGTGGAACGGCACCAGTTCTTTCACATATAGCCAATGGAATGCATGGAACCATTATTGTCATGCCAAAAGAAGGTTATCCTAATGATAAACATATCGATAAGGAATTCGTCATCATTCAAAACGAATGGTATAAATACAATGATCTAGAAGACTTCATGAATGGCGTCCCTAGTCATGTCGTATTTTCAACGAAAGCACTAAAAGAAGGCGATCTTAATACAAATGGGGATACCTTCTCATTAAGAACTACCCCATTAATTGCAAAAGTAGGGGATCGAATTAGAATGTATGTTAATAACGTTGGTCCTAATGAAGTAAGCTCATTCCATGTAGTTGGTACAGTCTTAGATGACGTCTATATTGATGGTAACCCTTATAATCATATGCAAGGTCTCCAAACGATCCTACTACCAGCTAGTGGGGGTGCAGTAATTGAGTTTACTGTCATAAAAGAAGGAAATTATCCGATCGTCACTCACCAATTTAATCATGCAACAAAAGGCGCGGTTGCCTATTTAAAAGTAACTGCTAACGGTGAAGATGATGGAGAAATGGTGGGCGGTCATTAATTTTTCTACTAAGCTTTGTTTATTTTAGGATATTCAAAGCTTATTTTCATGCATAAAATAAAGTTTGGTCTGCTTGCAAAATGTCCTTGAGGAGTGTGCTTTCAAGGACAAAACCAGCATTTTGAAGATGCGAAATGTCTTTGAGCGGAGCTCTCAAAGACAAAACCAGCATTGCGAGAATCCGAAATGTCTTTGATAGGAGCACTCAAAGACAAAACCAGCATTGCGAGAATCCGAAATGTCTTTGATGGGCAATCTAAATGCTCCTGTATATCATACACTCCTCGTTCCTCGAAACCCGACCATACCTATTTTTGTCACCTTTTCCACTTTTGTAAATGTACCAATAATAATGAAGTTAACCTTACGGTTAACATAAAAAAGAGGCTAGTTCATAAAATGAACTAGCCTCTTAGTTGCCTAGCGACGTCCTACTCTCACAGGGGGAGTCCCCCAACTACCATCGGCGCACGAGCTTAACTTCCGTGTCCGGAGGTTGGCTTCCGATGACCTTCGGATTTCCGCGTCAGACTGCTCTCGCTCAACTCGTCGTGTATATCATACACTCCTCATTTCCCTCGCTTGCTTCCTTGAACTCCTCGTTCCTCGAAACCCGACCATACCTATTTTTGTCACCTTTTCCACTTTTGTAAATGTACCAATAATAATGAAGTTAACCTTACGGTTAACATAATAAAAAAGAAGCTAGCTCATTTAAGAACTAACTTCTTTGTTGCCTAGCGACGTCCTACTCTCACAGGGGGAGTCCCCCAACTACCATCGGCGCACGAGCTTAACTTCCGTGTTCGGTGGTCGGCTTCCGATGACCTTCGGATTTCCGCGTCAGACTGCTCTCGCTCAACTCGTCGTGT
>JBEQAC010000322.1:0-3545 GCA_041640535.1 Bacillaceae bacterium | reverse complement strand
CTGTCGTAATGCATTCAATTTTTCCTAATCGCTCAAACTGTACAAATGCATTGATTAAGTCTTGATCATAACGATGAAATGTTTCTTTTACTGCTCTAAAGCGTTGGATATAAAATTGAATAACCGATTGCTCTTCATGGTTGTTAGATTGTTCTAGTTCTTTTTGAAGGAGTGTTTCTGTAAGGTGTATATATTCTAAAAAACGTTGCTGAAGGAGAGGGTCTGATAACATTTCCATTAAAGGCGGTGATAGTGAAAGAGTCCACTTTCTTATTGTTGTAGGACATTCTAATTGCCAAAGTAAGGGTATATACGATTCGGCCATTGCTTCGTATAGCCATCTTTCTTCAATACGCCTTCCCTCGTGGTGTCTTACATACGGTAAATGAGCATGAAGGACTAACGTAGTGTATAAATAACTCATTTCAATTTCCTCCCTGTCATTTTACTTTTGTGTCATAGACCGTGTAGCCGCTAAAATTCTCTTTCCAATCCTTGTTATTTTCCGCTCTTTTCTCCCATAGAAGTTTTTCATAAGTAGCTTCATTAAAAGTAGGTACATTCGGTGTTTCAATTTGATTAGATCTTATAATAGGGAAAAATGGATCTACTCCATTACTAACTCCATATTCAGCAATATACATTTTATTCGCATCTAACTTTGGAATAAATAGATGTGTCATTTCTTCTTGTATAGGAAAAGTTAATGAACCATGTTCGTTAATCGTATTAAATCTAAGGGAAGTAATATCATATAATTTTAAATATTTCGTAAGTTTATTCCAGGGTAAGCTATAATGGTGTTCAACAATTTGTTTTTTTAAATTTGTAAGTTCCCAATAAGCATAGATTGTCTGCTCATTTTGAAGCATTAAGTTTAATACCTCATGCTCGGCAGTTTGCTCAATCGAACTTAAATCGTTCACTTTTCTATTTATTTTATCGATTATGTCTTTGTTACGTAATTCACGTATTAGACTAGAATGATCCTTTATTGGTTTTTCAATTAAAGTGCGATCGATGATTCCTTCGTCTACCAATGATTTTCACCTCTAAACTTCATCATGTACCTAGTGTACATCTCTCTATCTTCATCTTAACATCATGTGGTCGACTCGACAATGAGTGAGTTTTGTCGAGTTACAGCGAAGCGTTCTTATTTTGTACAAAATCGTATCTTACCATTTATCATCATAAAGAATGTAGCGATATGATCACTGTTTATGCTATAAATGTAAGGAAGCAATTTTTTAGAAAAGGATGGTTAGATGGAATACGGAATAATCTCTTTATTTGCAATTTCTGTCATTTTATTAATCCTCTCTTATTTTAAGAGAGATCCTATAAAAGACCTTGAAGAACAAGTGGATCAATTATCCATGTCATTAATCCAAGAGTCCTATCAACTCAAAAAGAAAATGAGTATCCTTGAAGAGGAATTATTGATGAATGAAACGGACGTTCATCTAGGCAAAGTACCTGCAGCAACAACGTCTACTTCTCTTGAAGATGAAAGGAGAAAGATTTCTTCTCTTTTCCAAAGCAGTTTGTCATCAGAGCAAATGGAGTATGATCATCAAACAGCAAGTAAGGAAGAGAAAGAGGCCTATTTATTAGAACAAATTCGACTTAGAGGGAAAATGGATGAGTAAACAGGGATTAAGAGCTTTTTCAGCAGGGATGATTATCTCTACTTCACTATTAGCAGGATTTTATTACTTTGAAGAGCCTAAAGAACAGGAGCCTACTTCAGAGATAACAGAGGATTCTGTTAATCAGTATCTTCAAGAAAATGGTTTACTTGCGATTGATCAGGAACATTATGAAGAACTGGTGTCATTAAGTGAAGCAAGACCTGAAAATACTGAGAATGAAGAAACTGAGGATGGACAAGCAAACGAAACTGATAAGGTCATCACTAAATATACACTTGAAATTAAATCAGGGATGAATAGTAAAGAAATTGCGGAACAGCTTAAACACGTAGGAATCATTGATAACGCCGATGATTTTTATACGTATATTTTAGAACGAAACCTAGCAACAAAAATACAAATTGGCTCGTTTGAATTAAGCAGTGATCTATCCTATGAAGAAATCACGGCTAAAATAACAAGATAAAGAGGATGACACCGATTGTGTCATCCTCGTTTTTATTATGCATTTAAATTGTAGTTTTTCGCTTTTACCATATAGATGATATGTTCTGCCATATTCGTTGTATGGTCGCCTATACGCTCGATGTAGCGGCTAATAAAGGCTAATTGGATAATCTGTTGAAGGGATGCCGGATGAACCGTCATTAATTCGAATAGCTCTTTAATGAGACTTCCTAACATCTCATCAACCTGATCATCGATTTTCGCCGTTTCTTTTGCAAGATTTACATCTTCTTTGTTGTAGGCTTCAATTACAGCTGTTAACATTCCAAGGGCAATACTTGCCATTTTAGGAATTTCAACAATCGGTTTAATTAGTGGACCATCCCCGATATGAAGAATCGATTTTGCAATATTAACTGCTAAATCTCCAATTCGTTCAACATCATTGGAAATTTTCATGGCAGCCATAATTTTTCTTAAATCTGAAGCAACAGGCTGCTGTGCTGCAATTAAATGGACAACGGTATGATTAATTTTCTCATCATATTCATTGATTCTAATGTCATTTGCAATAATTTCTTTCGCTTTTTCAACATCCTGATCTGCTAATGCTTGAACAGCATCTTCCACCGCCACTTTAGAAAGTAACACCATTTCCATTAAATCAACTTTTAATTGTTTAAGTTCATTATCAAAATTAGCTCTTATTGACATGCTTCTATCACCTCAGGAAAGTAGAGTATTAGGGTATTATCCGAAACGTCCTGTAATATAATCCTCTGTTCTCTTATCAGAAGGATTTGAGAACATTTTATCTGTTTCCGCGTATTCAACTACCTCACCACTTAAGAAGAATGCTGTGCGATCAGAAATACGTGCAGCTTGTTGCATGTTGTGTGTAACAATAATGATACTGAAGTTTTTCTTCAATTCTTGGATTAATTCTTCTACTTTCAATGTTGAAATCGGATCAAGCGCTGAAGTTGGCTCATCCATTAAGATCACATCTGGCTCAACAGCTAAGCAACGAGCTATACATAAACGTTGCTGCTGCCCACCTGATAATCCATATGCATTGTCTTTTAAACGGTCCTTTACTTCATCCCAAATCGCCGCACCGCGTAAGCTTTTTTCAACGATTTCATCAAGGATTTTTTTATCTCTAATCCCGTGAATACGGGGCCCATACGCGATATTATCATAAATTGATTTTGGGAATGGATTTGGCTTTTGAAAGACCATCCCTACACTCGTTCTTAAATCTTCCACTTGATATGATTTATTAAAAATGCTCTTTTCTCTATATAGAATATCTCCTGATACACGAACGATTGGAATGAGCTCGACCATGCGATTTAATGTTTTAATGTAGGTGGATTTGCCACAACCTGATGGACCAATAATCGCAGTTACCTCGTTCTCATACACGGAAAGGTTAATATT
>JBEQAC010000321.1:0-3552 GCA_041640535.1 Bacillaceae bacterium | reverse complement strand
CGCAGGATCAAATTGACCTAAAATGGGCGTCGACATGGCTCGTAAAACTCGCGGATCGACCTCTACTGGCCCTGGGGTCATGATCGTTCTTAGTGGTGTAGTAAGCTCTTTATATGACATTAAAAATTCCCCTCCTTCATTACTCATAGGCTAGTTTATATAAAAACTCAGTTAATACATCAATCCCCTTTTCCAAATCCCCACTTTTTGTGTATTCCTTCGGAGAGTGACTTATTCCCCCGACACTTGGTACAAAAAGAAGTGCTGTTGGGCAAAATGTGCCAAACATTTGGGCGTCATGACCAGCCCCACTTACCAAAGAAAGATGTGAGATGTTTTTATTCAAAGCAATCTTAACAAATAAATCTGTTAATTCTGGATCCATTTTTACAGGCTTAACACTCATCCATTGGTGAATGGCTAGTTGGATTTCTTCATTCTTTGTAAAGGATTCAAAATAGGTAAAGAGATGGCGACAGAACTCATCAATGACCTCTTCGTTATAGTGACGAACATCTAGGGTAAACGATACCTCTCCTGCAATTACGTTTGGAACATTCGGTTTAGCGGTTATTTTTCCAACAGTTGCAACTAATCCAGGATCTGTTTCTTGTGCCTTTGCCGTTAAATAAGAAATGAAATGGGATGCTGTTGTCATGGCATCCTTTCGGTATGGCATCGGAGTTGTCCCTGCATGATTGCTTTCACCTGTAATTTGAATCGTAAATCGTCGTTGTCCGACAATATGACTAACCATCCCTAGGGATTTGGCTTGCCGATCGAGAAGGATTCCTTGCTCAACATGAAGCTCCACAAAACAAGCGATATCCGTTCTCTGTGGTGATTGATAATTCATAGGATCAAAACCAGCCTCTTTCATCGCATTAGTAAAGCTAGTTCCTTCAGAATCTGTAAGGTTTTGAATATCTTCTAAAGAATATTTTCCAGTAATACTACCAGAACCCCAAAAAGTTAATGGAAAACGGCTCCCCTCTTCCTCACATAGAGAAACGACTTCTAAGGTCTTCTTTGGTTTACCATAAGCTTGATAAAGTCTTTGGACAGCTAGTAAACTAGCAATAATTCCATACACCCCATCATAAACTCCTCCATTCACCACAGAATCGATGTGAGAACCCGTCAAAATGGTTTTCGAATTATTTTCTTTTCCTTCTAATCGACCAAATAAATTCCCTACACTATCAAAATAGGTCGTTAATCCGGCATGTTCCATCTTCCCTTTTAAGGCGTGTTGGGCTTCTACCCAAGAGGACGAATATAGTAAACGACTGACTCCTCCAGAGCGATCTTGCCCGAATGAAGAGAGCCACTTCACCATTGCTTCTGCAGTAAATTTATCACTGTAAAGAATTTGTGGTTCTGATGCCATGATTCTTCCTCCAATCTGTGTGTCTATTCCCGATAAGTATTTATGGTTTATCTAAGTTTACTAATTTTAATGTGATACATCATTGGTAAAAGTGTAATAAATTTTAGGTTTTTTTGTGCTAACTAACTAAAAAATCTAAAAATTGTGATAAGATACAATATCATATCTAGAAAATGGGAGAGTGCTTGTATGAAGGTTGCTGATATTCTAAAAATCCCTGCTTTAAAAGGTTGCACGGTAATTGGGGGTCACTTAGGTCTAGAACGAGAAGTGTTACATGTCAATATGATGGACGCGCCAGATATTATTTCCTTTTTAAAACCATGTGAATTGCTGGTGACCACGGCCTATCATTTAAAAGATAATACAGAATCGATTCTCGAATTAATACGAGCGATGGATAAACAAGGCTGTGCGGCATTGGGGATTAAAACAAAGCGTTTTATTAAAGAAATACCTGAGGAAGTAACGGCACTGGCCGATGAACTTGCTTTTCCATTAATTGAGCTATCGATTGACACTTCGCTTGGAGAGATTGTCAACCATACCTTAAGTCATATTTTAGATAAACGCACGTTGGAATTACAAAACGCGATGGATACCCACCGAATTTTTACTAGCCATATTATGAGTGGAAAAGGAATCCATCAACTGTTGAAAAGCTTATCTAGTATGGTTGGCTTTCCAGTCATCCTAATTGATCAATATGCAAAACCTATTTACACTTCAAAGACGAATGAAAAGTATATGGAGCCATTAGAGGATTTATATAAAAATGACTTTCACTTTTTCTTTCCGAATACACCCTATTTCCAGTTTTCACTGATAAATAATAAAGAAACCTATTCTGTTTTTTCAGTCTATACCCATGAACGAAAGGCTGGCTATGTTGTAATCGTGGGTGAAATCAACGCAAATGATCATGTTTCGATTTTAACGATTGAACAGGCAGCTAATGTGCTTTCGTTTGAGTTGATGAAGGAAGATGCCTTAAAGCAGTATTTCCGCAGAGTAAGAAACGAATTTTTCTTTAACTTTGTAGATGGGCAGTTAACTTCTCAGGAGGAAATCGTGAGTCGTGCAAAAGAGTTTTCATTACAAAGTGAGCAAAAGTATCTTTGTGCAGCCGGTGCTCTGGACTCCACCGAGTTAATTGGGAGCTATACGCAAAATCAGCAAATAAATGAGTCAATTTATGAATATATTGAAGATGAACTTACAAGTGCCGGTCAGACTCCTCACTTATTTACAAGAGGAGACTTATGTTACCTGCTGATCGAATTAGAGGAATCTAGTCAAATTAATGATCGAGTGATTCCTGCACTTGAACTTATTCAAAAGAAGATTAAAGCTCAGTTTAATCGAACCATCTCGTTTGGATTAAGCAACCTTGCAACAAACCTTTTACATGTGAAAAATGCATACAAAGAAGCAGGTGACTCTCTTCAAACGGGTCAGATGTCTGGAAAATCGGCGTTTATCCAACTCTATCGCACAAAGGATATTATGGAATTATTAAGGATTGTTCCGAAAAAGAATTTACAGGATTTTTATCATAATGCACTTAATCTTCTTTCTGCAGAGGATTATGAGGAAGATCAGACCTTACTGCAAACCTTATTTGTCTTTTTAGAAACACATTGTCAAATATCAGAAACAGCAAAAAGGTTATATGTTCACCGAAATACAGTCGTATACCGCTTAGAAAAATGTGAGGAATTATTAGGAAGGAGCTTAAACGATCCGGAAACTACCCTACAGATTCGGTTAGCTTTTCAAATTAAAACCTTATTAGAAGCATAATGAAGTTCTTCCCAATTTATGCAACATGCTTAATTTATGAGGGTCTAATTAGTGAAACTGAATAATGACAATTAGCAGAATTATTTGTATTGTTTTAGCTAATACAAAAATGGGAGAGAGATAGATGATTAAGCTTACTGAATTGAATGGATTAGATAACGAAGAATTTACAATCATGCTTGGTGAGATTTTTGAACATTCACCATGGGTAGCATCGAAAACTGCGCCATATAGACCCTTTCCTTCAGTAGAAGCTCTTCACCAAACGATGACAGAAATCGTCAGCAATACAACGGAAGAAGAAAAGTTGGAGCTTATTCGGGCACATCCGAACTTAGGTGATCGAATTGAGATGAGCG
>JBEQAC010000320.1:0-3621 GCA_041640535.1 Bacillaceae bacterium | reverse complement strand
AATAAAACCATGTGATGAAGTGAAAAACTGGAAGAGGAGTGGATAATGATGAAATTAGGAGTGATTGTAGATTCTTTTCGTCTCCCAATTCGCGAAGGGATTAAGAAGGCGGCTGAGCTTGGATTAGATGGTATTCAAATTTATGCAGTGAGTGGAGAAATGGCACCAGAAAATTTAACACCAACTGCAAGAAAAGAAATCCTATCTTATATAAAAGGACTTGGTTTAAAGGTAAGTGCTTTAGTAGGGGATCCAGGTGGTCATGGCTTTACTATACATTCAGACAACCCTGCAAGAATTGACCAATCCAAAAGAATTATGGATCTTGCCAAGGATTTGGAGGCGGATATTGTTTCTACACATATTGGTGTGATTCCTAGTTTAAAAACGCATGTAAGGTATCAAGTTCTATCAGAGGCAATGAATAAAATTGGAGAATACGCTGAACAAGTTGGAGGCTATTTTGCAATTGAAACGGGTCCAGAAAATTGTAGAGTGTTAAAAGAATTTATTGAAGGGCTTGATAATCAAAGTATTAAGGTAAACTATGACCCGGCAAACCTACTTATGGTAACTGGGGATGATCCGATTAAAGGAGTAAAACTTCTCGGAGATTTAATTGTACATACACATGCTAAAGATGGAATCATGGTCAAACAAACAGACCCTGAGATGATTTATAACTATTTTGCTGAGGGTGGAATTGAGGATCTACGTCTTGATGATTATTTCAAGGAAATGCCTTTAGGAAGAGGACATCTTCAATTTGAACGCTATTTATCAGCTTTATCAGAAATAGGGTATCAAGGATTTTTAACGATTGAAAGAGAGGTTGGAGACAATCCGATAACAGATATCCGTGAGGCTGTTAATTTTTTAAAAAACATTGTAAAGGAGTGAGTCGACAATGAAGAAACTACATGTTGGCGTAATCGGTGCTGGGTCAATTTCGGATGTTCATTTAGAGGCTTATGTTAAAAATGAGAACACTACATTAGTGGCGATTGCTGATATCAATGAAACAAGAGCACAAGAGAAAGCGGAAAAGTATGGGGCTGCAAAGGTTTATAATGACTACCAATCTCTTTTAGCTGATAAAGATATTGACGCTGTTAGTATTTGTACTTGGAATAATCTCCATGCTGAAATGTCGATTGCTGCTTTACATGCTGGAAAACATGTGTTAGTAGAGAAGCCACTAGCAATGACAGTAGAAGAAGCGGATAAAATTGAAGAAGCCGTCCGTAAGACAGGTAAAATTCTTCAAGTAGGGTTTGTTAGAAGACACGCATCAAATACAAAAATCATTGAAGAATTTATCCAAAAAGGGGAACTTGGTGAAATTTATTATGCAAAGGCAACCTGTTTAAGACGTCTAGGAAATCCCGGCGGGTGGTTTTCTGATATCGAACGTTCGGGTGGGGGACCATTAATTGATTTAGGTGTACATGTAATTGATATTTGTTGGTATTTAATGGGACGACCAAAAGTGGTATCTGTAAGCGGGAACGTCTATAACAAGTTAGGGAATCGTAAAAATATCAAAAATCTTTCCTTTTACAAAGCAGCAGATTATGATGCCGAAAAAAATACAGTGGAGGATTTAGCCAATGCGTTAATTCGGTTTGATAATGGGGCATCTTTATTGGTTGATGTTAGTTTTACCCTACACGCCAAGAAGGATGAAATTTCAGTGAAGCTTTATGGTGATAAAGGTGGGGCGGAATTGGAGCCAGAGTTATCAATTATATCTGAGAAATATAACACGATTCTCAATGTGGAGCCACAAGTTGACCACAAAACCCTTGATTTCAAACAGGCATTCCAAAGTGAGATTGATCATTTTGTAGAGTGTTGTCTAGCTGGAAAAGAATCAAATAGTCCGGTTGAAGATGGGGTAGAAATTATGAAAATTCTTTGTGGAATCTATGAGTCAAGTAAAACAGGAGCGGAAATACGCTTTAATTAAATGAATAGAGGTGTACCTGTGAAAATAGGATTAAGTTCTTATAGTTTACTTCAAGCACTTAAAACAAACGAGCTTGATATCCTTTCGGCAATAGACTGGATTAAGGAAAACGGTGGAGAACATATTGAAATAGTCCCGATGGGATTTGATCTAGTCGATAATCCCGAGTTAATTGATCAAATCCGAAATAAAGCATTACAGGTAGGAATTGAAATTTCAAATTATGCAATCTACGCAAATTTTATTCAGCCTTCGATTGAAGGGGTTGAAAATGAAATTGAAAGAGTCAAACAACATGTCGATATTGCCCATCGTCTAGGCGTAAAATACATGCGCCATGATGTTGCCTTTCGAGATGAGACTTCCATTCAACAATTTGAAAAGGACCTACCCACTTTAGTAGAAGCTTGTAGAAAAATTGCTGATTATGCAGCCCAATATAACATCACGACAAATGTAGAAAATCATGGATTCTATGTTCAATCAAGTGATCGAGTTCAACGTCTTGTGCATGAAGTAAATCGACCTAACTTTCAAACGATTTTAGATGTAGGCAATTTCCTCTGTGTGGACGAAAACCCTGTAAAGGGCGTGAAAAATAACCTTAGTATTGCATCAGTTGTACATTTTAAAGACTTTTATTATCGACCTTCTGGAGAAGATCCAGGAGAAGGCTTCTTTCAAACGTCAAATGGGAACTATTTAAGAGGAGCGATTGTAGGTCAAGGTGATATAAACCTTCGTCAAATAATAAAACTGATAAAGGAATCTGGCTTTGATGGCTATGTTTCAATAGAGTTTGAAGGATTGGAAGACTGTAGGTTAGGATCAAGAGTTGGTCTAACTAATGTTAAGCGTTTGCTTGAAAAATGTACCTAATATAAAAAGAACAGCTAGTTGTAGCTGTTCTTTTCATTACCTTACATGAACTCGATTTATTTTTTTCCAACCACCTGGTTGTAGCTGGTAATAAAACTGTCCCTGTAATCCTTCATCAATAAAAACGGTATCTCCTGTTGAAATAAATCTCCCTTGATAATCGGATGGAATTCTGTCAGGAATATTAAACTGACTAAAAACTAAATCAAGACATTCATGATGAGAGTTTCCTTCTATATTTAAGCGATAGACTTCTTTATAGCCTTTTGTCTCTTTGTATTTAGGGGTTTGAAAGATCGTAACATCATACACTTTTTTTCGATTTCTCGTAAGAACATTTAACATCATTAACACCGCCTATTAAATAGAATTTTTATACTCTATTTTCCTCATATATACATATTAGAGATAGGCTTTGTCTTTTCCTTCATCAGTTTTTTACTAATTTTGTCGATACTGCACTCATCTTGTTATTTTACGATTAAAACAGGACAACGGACCCTTTTGGCAACCTTATGGCTAACGCTTCCTAAAACCATTTCTTGCATCCTATTTAAGCCTCGACTTCCTATTACTACAACATCATAATCATGCTTATTAGCGTAGGTGACAATCGAGGGACCTGGCTCTCCTCGAATGATTTTTATTTCATAGGGAATATTATACTTTTTAGCAATCCCCACAATTGAATTCATCTTTTCATTTCTCTTCTTTTCAATTTCAAGTGAATTCCAACTATGGAGAACATCAGCTTTTGAAGTTGAACCATCAAC
>JBEQAC010000319.1:0-3640 GCA_041640535.1 Bacillaceae bacterium | reverse complement strand
AGTCGAATATTTTCCGGTACAACAATTGTTGGATGCATGCTTGTATAAGTAGAAACTGGTCCTGTTTTACGTGAAGGTGTTTTTAAATAAACATATAACGTGTTACCAACCATTTTCGTCATCGAATAATCTTCTGCTTTCACAATTGGCAGATTTTCGTTTGAACCTACCGTTGCTCGGTACGTCCCAAATACATGTAGCTCCTGCTCTGCTGTTCCTTCAATTTTTACATTCTGATTTCCGGTTTCAATAATAACCCGCTTAATCTCACCGGTTAGAACTTCTTCCACCTCTGGTAAATTATACGTCTCTTCGACCGCACCTATGACAGTTTGCACTTGGTGTAACAAACCTGTTGAAGTTAACAATGTTAACACGATTCCCACCGTTCCAAGGAAACCTACAAAAATAATACTTAAAATATCATATTTAATGACTGGATTCTCCTGCTTTGATAGGGAAAGAAAAAGGAGAATCTCAATCCCTAGTACAACAAGAATGAGTGGCCACCACATTAGCATTGGTTCGAAAGCCTCAAAGCCTTTAATCTGGGATATTGATAAAAATACTCCTAGTAAAATTAATGATAATCCCATCGATACTGTTCCTACTCGCCATTTTCTCATTTTGCCGTCTCCTTTCTCGCTTTGCTACCAATTAATAGTTTTACCCCTCCACCAATGAGAAGAATGCAAATCACAGATGTTTGGAAGTACTGATAATACCAGTAGGAAAGGTCAATCCCAAGTAGATTTCTAAAACTTGGACCTAATGCCGGAATCATCACATTATCAAACATGTAATAAAAGCCTAAGGCCAACAATCCAATCCCAATCCATTTTTGATGGTTGATAAAGTACGAGACTAATGGGATATCCTCAATTTCCTCTTCTCCATGCTTTGATACTTTTTGTAAAGCATCAAAAAAGCTATAAAACCAAATAAGAGGAATCAAAAAGAGAAATAATGATAGTCTTAAAATATCTAAAATATAGATTCCAAATAGAAAAGCTGCCATTAGCTGCAATCCTCTTCTTTGTAACCCTAGATACATATGACCTGCTCCAGGGAAAATTGAGAGGATGGTAGCAAGTGCTTTGCTCTTTTTACCTTGCTCACGTCTTGTTTCTTCAAAATCTTCGAGCACTGTGCGATCAACTAGCTCTTCTCCATTTTGCTTTCGATTAAGCTGTTGAATCGAATCAAACATATTGTAAATCCAGATGATCGGTAAAATTCCGAGAAACACGATAAATCCACCTTGGTTTGTCACGGCTGTAATGAACACAATCATGATTCCTAGTCCAAAGAATCCAATAAGAAATGTTAGCCCTCTATTCATCAGCCCTAAGTGAAAATGACCAAGTCCTGGGATAAAGGAAAGTAGGATGGTATAAAAACGTTCGCTTTCTTTATTTGTACTAGATACAGTAACCAAACTGTTATCTGACTGAACTTCTTCTTTTGATGGAGAATTATATCCTTTTATTAAGTGAATCGTCATATCGATGAAGCTGAATAAGCCAATTAGAAAAGCAAATCCTAACCCCATCATAAAAAACTCGAAAAAATTCCACGATTCTACAACGGCTAAGAAAAAGAAAAATCCAAATACTGCTAATGCTGTAATTCCATAAAAATATCCTCGTCTATGCCCTAAATAAATATGGCCGACACCCGGTAAAAATGAAAGTATAAAAGCAATCATCGGGTTTTTATTCATGTGAATCACCTTCCTTTTGTTTTTCTTCAAATATCTCAAGTAGGGATAATATTTTATTCATTAAACTGTTTGAGACAGGCTCCTCATGCGTCTGTATTGTCGCTGCTTCCACTGTAGTAACAACTCCAGTTAGATTTTGAAAGAAACCAGATGACATTAATACAACGGTTACTGCTGCCGCTACACCATAATGGAATAACGGGTGTTGAGTGAAGGTACGTTTCTTTTTACTTTCAAATGGAAGCTGTCTAAGTATCTCTTCGGTGAAGGTATTGTCTGCTTGTGATTCAGGGAAATCAACAGCCGTGTCATCTAAAAGCTGCATATAATGCTCTAAACAATGGTCACAGGAGTATAGATGATTCTCTATCTCTTCATGCTGGTTTTCTGGCAGCTCATTGTTTAGATAAGCAAGCCATGTTTCTTGATTGTAGTGGTTCATTAAAAATCATCCTCCTTCCAATGTTTTTTCATCCATTTCCTTGCTCGATGTAGTTTTACTTCCACGGTCTTTACCGCTACCTGTTGCTCTTCGGCAATTTCCTTATAGGTTTTTTCACTTATGTAATGCGAAACTATCACATCTCGATAATTTGGTGGCAATTCGTTAAGCCTAGACCGAACAACCTCTTGTTTTTCCCTTCTAAGCAGTGGAATTTCTGTATTTTCTTCGTTGCCAAATAGCTGTGGATGTTCAGCTGAATCTATGACACTTTCCTTTTGTCTTTGCTGCTTTCTCTTTAAATCAATAGAATGGTTCATAGCAATGCGTGTGATCCAAGTTTTAAAGCCTTGTTTTTGATACTTAGGGAGAGCATAGTAGATTTTAATAAACACTTCTTGTGTCACATCTTCCGCATCTTTTTCATTTCGAACGACTGAAAAGACTACTTTATACAGATAGTGACGATATTTTTCAATCAGCATTCGAAATGCATGCTCATTTCCAGCAATCGACTGCTCTATTAACTTATCATCCTCGATTATGCTCTCCCCCTTTCTCTTTTTCTATATCATTAGACGTAGAGTTTCGAATAACCCCTACACTTTTTGTAAAAATATTTTTTAAGACTCTTATTATTTTACTTGTTTTCGGAAAAATATGGTATTAACTAGAGTGAATTTAAGGGGAATCAGTGGTGAACCATCCTTTATCGGCGAAAATTAGAATTTCTCGATTAAACGATTAAAATTGTCAGCGAAAATAAAAAAATATCGAACAAAACATATAAAATTATCAGCGAAATCCAAAAATGCCCGTAAAAAAAAGCCCGGAGGTAACCCCCGAGCTTCTTACTTCAAATCTTATCGCTTATTCATTTCTTCAACTAAAATTTTATTTACAAGCTGTGGATTTGCTTGTCCTTTGGTTTGCTTCATCACTTGACCAACTAGGAAGCCAATCGCCTTCCCTTTACCACTTTTAAAATCTTCAATCGATTGTGGATTTTTATCAAGGATTTCAACAATGATTCCAGTAAGAGCACCTTCATCCGAGATTTGAACAAGTCCTTTTTCCTTCACAATTGTTTCCGCGTCTCCACCGTTTTCAATTAACTCCTTGAAGACGGTTTTCGCGATTTTAGAAGAAATTGTGCCATCTGCGATTAACTTAATCATTCCAGCTAATCCTTCTGCTGTTAGAGCAACATCTTGAAGTCCCTTCGACTCAGCATTTAAGTAAGCTGAAACATCTCCCATAATCCAGTTAGATGCTTGTTTCGCTTCTGCACCAGCTGCAACCGTTGCTTCAAAGAAATCAGCTATTTCTTTAGACATCGTTAAGACTGATGCATCATATTCTGGCAGACCTAACTCCTCAACATAACGCTTTTTACGCGCATCTGGTAATTCAGGAATGTCTGCACGAACACGAGCTTTCCACTCATCATCAATATATAACTCAACAAGATCCGG
>JBEQAC010000318.1:0-3645 GCA_041640535.1 Bacillaceae bacterium | reverse complement strand
AGCACTAACCAAGGCGCTTGCGCTTTTCATTGTCTAGCTCCAGCGCCTAGCCCCTCGAGGTCATAAGCCACTCATGAATTGAAGGCAAAGAGCGCCTTCTATTCATGCGCGTCTTATGCTTGTCGGGGCTAACCAAGGCGCTTGCGCTTTTATATATTAATGTTTGAAATGACGAACTCCAGTGAATACCATTGCAATACCATATTCATCTGCTTTTTTAATTGAATCTTCATCACGAATCGATCCACCTGGTTGAATAATCGCGGTCACTCCAGCCTTTGCTGCTGCTTCAACGGTGTCATCCATTGGAAAGAATGCATCTGAAGCTAATGCTGAACCATTTGCTTTTTCTCTCGCTTGTGTTAAGGCAATATTAGCCGCACCGACACGATTCATTTGGCCTGCGCCTACTCCAATGGTCATTCCATCCTTCGCTAACACAATCGCATTTGATTTCACGTGCTTCACGACACTCCATGCTAGTTTTAAATCTTCCCATTCTTTTTCAGTTGGTTCACGCTTTGTTGGTACAGAGATTGTTGCGTCTTCTAATGAATACGTGTCTTCATCTTGAACAAGTAATCCACCTTGAACGGATGTTAGACCTTTTTCAACTTTAGCTGGTGTTGTAAAATCAATCGTTAACAAACGAATGTTTTTCTTCGCAGTTAAAATTTCAAGTGCTTTTTCTGAATAAGAAGGCGCAATGACAATTTCTAAGAAAATTTCATGTAATTTTGAAGCCGTGTCTGCATCAACCTCTCCATTTAGTGCAACAATTCCACCGAAAATAGAAGTTGGATCTGCTTCATAAGCTTTATCAAAGGCTTCTTTTATACTTTTTCCAGCGCCTACTCCACATGGATTCATATGCTTAACTGCAACAGCAGCAGGCTCTTTAAATTCTTTTACAATTTGTAATGCTGCATTTGCATCATTGATATTGTTATAAGATAATTCTTTTCCATGAAGCTGAGTTGCAGCTGCAATTGAAAAAACTGAACCTAATGGCTTTTTATAGAAGGCAGCCTTTTGATGTGGATTTTCGCCATAACGAAGATCTTGTTTTTTCTCAAACGTCACAGTTAATGACTCTGGACTTTCTTCGCCAACGATGTTTGTTAAGTATTCTGCAATCACTGCATCATAAGCAGCAGTATGACGGAATACTTTTGCCCCTAATCGACGTTTCGTCTCAGCTGTAACTTCCCCATTTTCAGTTAACTCCGCTAATACTGTATCATAGTCAGCAGGATCAACGATAACTGTAACAGATTGATGGTTTTTTGCTGCAGAACGAAGCATAGAAGGTCCGCCAATATCAATGTTCTCAATTGCATCAGCAAATTCTACATTCGGCTTCGAAATCGTTTGTTGGAAAGGATATAGATTTACTACAACTAAGTCAATCGGAGTAATATTGTGCTCAGCTAATGTGTTCATATGTTCTTCGTTATCACGAACAGCTAGTAGTCCACCATGAATGTTTGGATGCAAGGTTTTTACACGCCCATCCATAATTTCAGGAAAGCCTGTTATTTCAGAAATCCCAATTACATTGATTCCATTTTCCTCAAGTGTTGTTTTTGTCCCACCTGTTGAAATCACTTCTACACCTTTTTCGATTAGACCTTTTACAAATGGAACAATACCTTCTTTATTAGATACACTTACAAGTGCTCGCTTAATTGTCATTGGAATAATCTCTCCTATTTTATACTGGATTCATTTAGAAATAAAGAAATTGGCGGGTGCCAATTCAAGAACGCTCGTTACTCATTAACTTATCTAATACCACACTTAATGTCTGTGGATAAAAGCGATGCTCCACTTCATGTATTTTTTGCTCTAAACTTTCAATCGTATCATCGGGATCGATTATTATTTCTTCTTGAGCAATGATTGGGCCCGTGTCCATTCCTTCATCAACAAAATGAACGGTAACGCCTGTCTTACTTACACCCGCTTGAAAAGCTTGGCCAATGGCATCCTTTCCAGGAAATGCTGGAAGAAGCGATGGATGAATATTAACAATTCGATTTGTAAAAGCAGATAACAAGGTTTCCCCGACCAGCCTCATATAACCTGCTAATACAACTAAATCAATCTCTTTTTCTCTTAGCTTACTCACCATCACTTCTTCAAACTCAGCCTTACTACCGTAATCTTTTGCTGAAAAGACAAACGTCTCAATCCCTGCCTTTTCGGCTCGTTCAATCACCTTCGCACCTGGTTTATCACAAACTAGCAATGGAATTTGTGCCTCAAGAGTCCCCTGTTTGACCGCATCTAAAATGGCTTGAAAATTCGTTCCACTACCTGAGGCAAATATAGCAAGCTTCCTCATCCAAGACTACCTCCACCAAAGGTAACACCTTCACTTTCCTTTACTCGACCAATGATGTAGGCTTTCTCTCCTTGTTGCTCTAAAATTCCGATAATGTCATGTAATGATTCTTCGCTTACCGCTAAAACCATTCCAATTCCCATATTGAAAATATTAAACATCTCTTTTTTATCTAAGTTGCCTTTCTCCTGAAGGAAATCAAAAATTGCTGGAATCGGCCAAGAACCAAAATCAATTTCTGCTCCTAAGCCTTCAGGAAGCATACGTGGAATATTTTCGATAAATCCGCCACCTGTTATATGGGACAAGCCTTTGATTTCGTGATTTTTTAATACTTCTAAAATTGGCTTTACATAGATTTTAGTTGGTCGAAGTAATTCTTCTCCTAATGGAAGCTCCAATCCTTCATAGGTTTGATGTAAATCAAGCTTTGCTTCCTCAAGTAATACTTTACGAACTAATGAATACCCATTACTATGAATTCCACTTGAAGATAATCCTATTAAAATATCCCCTGATTTAATAGAATCACCTGTAATTAATTTTGACTTCTCAGCCACACCGACCGTGAAACCAGCTAGATCATATTCATCCTCACTATAAAGTCCTGGCATTTCTGCTGTTTCTCCACCCACTAGGGAGCAGCCTGCCATCACACAGCCATCTGCAATTCCCTTAACAATACTTTCGATCTTTTCAGGAATTGCCTTTCCACAAGCAATATAATCTAGAAAATAAAGAGGCTCTGCACCTTGAACAACCACATCATTGACACACATCGCAACTGCATCGATTCCAATCGTGTCATGCTTATCCATCATAAAGGCAAGCATCAGCTTCGTTCCAACACCATCTGTTCCTGAAACAAGGACAGGCTCTTTTACATTAATTTTAGAAAGATCAAACATACCGCCAAATCCACCAAGACCTCCAAGAACTTCTGGTCGTATGGTGCGTCCAACATGTTTTTTCATTCGTGATACTGCTTCATAACCAGCTTCTATATCTACTCCAGCTTGCTTATAAGCGTTAGCCATCTAAAATCCTCCTAAAGTTGAGAGAACTACTCTCATTTATGCTTTTTCATGTGGAAGTACTGTATCAGGATAAATATCTGTAGGATATTTCCCATTAAAACAGGCCATGCATTGTCCTCGGAATTCTCCGTCATCCGGTCTTCCAATTGCATCCACTAAGCCTTTTTCACTTAGAAAAACAAGGGAATCCGCACCAATCAAACGTCTCATTTCCTCAACTGAATGAGACGAAGCAATTAATTCTTCATGTGTTGATGTATC
>JBEQAC010000317.1:0-3652 GCA_041640535.1 Bacillaceae bacterium | reverse complement strand
ATTCGAAGACAGTAGAAGCTTATTACAAGGATGGTAAGGCCCTTTTCTTATTAAATGTTCGAACCGGTGATGAAGTTGAGATTACCGATGAAATATATGCGCTTATTGGAGAAGAAGGTGCCATCGCTGGAGAAGCATTGGATACCGCAACGTCGCAAAAAATGGCGGGGAATGAATCTCTTTACGCAGCAATATTATTAGTACCAATTATTATTATTATTCTTGTTTTATCTACTACCTCGTGGATAGAGCCGGTGTTTTTCCTTACAGCAATCGGTGTTTCAGTACTGATTAACTTAGGAACAAACATATTCATCGGAGAAGTGTCCTTCGTCACCCAATCTGTTGCTCCGATTTTACAGCTTGCTGTATCACTAGATTATGCGATTTTCCTTCTTCACAGTTTTTCGGATTATAGAAAGAAAACAAATAATCCAGAAGAGGCTATGCAGCTAGCGATGAAAAAATCTTTTCCAGCCATAGCGGCAAGTGCGGCAACTACATTTTTTGGATTTACTGCACTTACACTCATGAATTTCGAAATTGGATCAGACCTTGGGTTAAATCTAGTAAAAGGTATTTTGCTAAGCTTTATTAGTGTTGTAGTATTTTTACCAGCATTAACCTTATGTTTTTATAAATGGATGGATAAAACTCATCATAAAAGCTTTGTCCCTAGCTTTAAAGGAATAGGAGACAAGGTCATTAAAATTAGAATCCCTAGTATCATCGTCGTTTTTGCTATTCTTATTCCAAGCTTCTTAGCTCAGAGTAATACGGACTTTATTTATGGTATTGGTGATCAACCGGAGACCTCCCGAGCTGGAAGTGACTTACTCGCAATTGAAGAAGCCTTTGGAGAGTCGACACCACTGGTTCTACTAGTGCCCAAAGGGGATTTAGTAAAAGAGACAGAGTTAGTTCAAGAATTAAAAGAGATTGACCATGTAACGAGTGTAATCTCCTACGTTAATATGGTAGGAAATGTAATCCCACCGGAATATTTAGATGAGGCAATCACAAAAGAATTTTTCTCCGAAAATTATAGTCGGATTATCATCTATACAAATGCAGGTAAGGAAGGAAATTTGCCATTTTCTATCGTTGAGACGATACAGGATATTGCAAGAAATTATTATGGAGATGAGGCGTTAAGCCTTGGAGAAAGTGTTACTTTATATGATATTAAAAATACGGTTTCGAAAGATAATCTTGTCGTAAATGCTTTGACCGTGATTACAATCGCCATTGTCCTAGTGGTGACGTTTAAATCGATTTCCATTCCTTTTATTTTATTAATCACGATTCAGTCTGCTGTATGGCTCAATCTATCTGTTCCATATTTCACCGATAGCCCTTTAGTTTTTGTTGGATACCTAATTATTAGCACTGTCCAATTGGCCGCGACAGTGGATTATGCGATTTTACTGACGGAGGCTTATCATGAGCATCGTAAAGAAATGTCTGCTTTGAAGGCTATTAAGAGAACATTAGATGAAAAAACATTTTCTATTTCAATCTCCGCTTCTATTTTATCCAGCGTAGGGTTTATTTTATGGATTACTTCCTCTAATCCGATTGTTTCTTCAATTGGTTTACTACTTGGAAGAGGTGCTTTGCTTGCCTTTGTCATGGTCGTTTGTTTCTTACCAGCGATGCTATTGTTATTGGATAAATTTATTAGAAAAACAACCTATAAAGCAAACTATTTTAAGGAGAAATGATGATGAGAAAAAAACAATTACTGCTTGTCGTTCTAAGTATAATGGTCCTCTTGCCTTCATTTCTTGTTGATGCTGCCCCAAATACTAGTAGTGAAAAAGGGGAATTTGCTTCAAAAGATGAGGTGGTGTACGCAACCTTACAATCAAATGGAAAACTTGATAAAGTATACGTCGTTAACATGTTAGATGTAACGAAACCAGGAACAATTATTGATTATGGAAAGTATAGTAGTTTGAAAAATCTAACGGACTTGATGGAAATGGAACTAGTCGATGATACCATTCGTTTTGATGCTCCAAAAGGGAAATTTTATTATCAAGGAAACATGGAACAAAATACTGTGTTACCATGGGATATTACCATTTCTTATTTATTAGATGGAAAAGAAATCAACCCAGATGAACTTGTGGGCAAAAACGGATATATACAAATAAACATCCAAACAGCTGCCAATGAAAATGTAGATTCGATCTTTTTTGAAAACTATTTATTACAAATATCACTTACTCTTGATCACGATAAGTATAACAACATAAAGACTTCTGATGGAATGGTTGCAAATGTTGGAAGAAATAAACAAATTACGTTTACCGTTATGCCGGAGAAAGAGGGAGAGCTTAACGTTGAAGCCGATGTAGTAGATTTTGAGCTAGAAGGTATTCAAATTGCTGCAGTTCCATCGTCAATGTCAATCGAAGCACCGGATATGGATGAAATGACAGGAGACATGAATTCATTATCGGATGCAATCAAGGAAATCAACAACGGTGTCGGTGAATTAAAGAATGGTGTTTCAAAGCTAAACGAGGGTGTCAAGAAATTAGGTGCCGGTTCGCAACAATATAAAAATGGAATGTCTTCAATCAATAAAGCTTCCACTGACCTTGTTCATGCTTCCGTCTCAATTGACAAAGCCCTTGAGAAAATTAGTGATTCTCTGAGCGAAAATGCGGATGAAATGGATTTAAGTGAATTGAAAAATCTGCCGGAAGGACTCTCTCAGATCGCAAACGGACTTCATGGAACGGCAAATGGATTGTCTATTTTGAGAGAAAACTACTTGATTGCTTACCAAACATTTGATGGTGCGATGAACGCTATTCCTAATCATCATTTGTCGCAAGAAGAAATTGATCTTCTGTATGCGAGCGCTGCAGATACAGGTGTGCTTGATAAATTGATTGAGACTTATACTGCTGCACGAACAGCAAAAGGAACCTATTCCGCTGTAAAGGAAGGCTTTGACGCAGTAGATGGGACCTTAATGGAAATTAGTGTATCAATAAAAGAAATGGGGAACACATTGTCATCGATCTCATTGGGGCTTTCTTCCTCTCTAGAGGGCATGGATGATCCAAATTCTTTCGAGCAGCTTCAGCAGGGTTTGTCTACACTATCCTATAGTTATAAAGAGTTTCACTCAGGTTTAGTGAATTACACAAAAGGGGTAGGTCAACTATCTCATTCGTATAACAATCTACATTTAGGGATTGTGGAATTGTCAGGAGGAACGGAGAATCTTGATGGTGGAGTAAGAGAGCTTCACAAAGGTACAAATGAACTGTATAAATCCACTAGTGATTTACCAAATCAAGTCCAAGAAGAACTCGACAAACTTATCGCAGAGTATGATAAATCAGATTTCGAAGCAGTATCATTTGTCTCCTCCAACAATGAGAAGATAAATTCTGTACAGTTTGTCATTAAAACAGAAAGTATTAAAAAAGAAGAACAAAAAACAAACGAAAAACAGGTGGAGGAAGTAAAAGGTTTTTGGGCTCGGCTGTTGGATTTGTTTTCTAAAAAATAATCATGCTAGGGCCACTGAGGAATCAGTGGCTTCTTTGCAATATTTCATGGTGAAAATAATGGCTCCATGCTACTATTAATTTAGGGTTTTGCTAGTACTACTATATAAAGACGAGGG
>JBEQAC010000316.1:0-3681 GCA_041640535.1 Bacillaceae bacterium | reverse complement strand
GGGGGGCAAATCATGAAAGCACTAAAACAACTTGTTCGATTTGGTTGGAAACAGGCACTATCATGTTTGTTTCCTGTCGTTATTTTTGCCTCTTTGGCTATTACACAATTCATATCACTTCCCATCCTACCACGGTATGACTGGCTGCTGATCATCTGCCTTCTGATGCAGTGGTGGATGGTGCGATCTGGGCTTGAAACACGGGATGAACTAAAGGTGATTACATTGTTCCATCTTATTGGGATTGTTCTTGAACTTTTCAAGGTACATATGGGCTCCTGGTCATATCCAGAGGAAGGATATTCCAAAATTTTTGGAGTACCTTTGTATAGTGGGTTTATGTACGCAAGTGTAGCGAGTTATCTGTGCCAGGCGTGGAGGAGGTTGAAGGTTGAACTGGTTAAGTGGCCTCCGTTTTTAGTAGTTGTTCCTCTTGCAGCTGCGATCTATTTGAATTTTTTCACCCATCATTATTGGATTGATGTTCGTTGGTGGTTATCTGCACTTGTTATGATCGTCTTTTGGCAATCATGGGTCACTTATGAGGTGAATGGCACTCGATATCGTATGCCACTCGCACTTTCTTTTGTGCTCATTGGATTTTTTATATGGATAGCTGAAAATATCGCCACGTTCTTTGGTGCTTGGGAATATCCAAACCAAACTGATGCATGGAGTCTCGTTCATCTTGGAAAGGTGAGTTCATGGCTATTATTAGTGATCGTTAGCTTTCTTATCGTCGCGACGTTAAAGCAGGTTAAAGGTGAAAATACTACCAGGAGAAATTTTTATAACTGTTAAGATAGTCGGATTATAGGATTTCGTATGAACTGAAACATTTTTCTAAACATATATGATTTCTACGTGCAGTTTTGAATATTAAGTTCTGGGCAAACTGGTATTAAAAGAAAACACATGATATACAATAAACCAGTAATCTGGTATTATTAACCATATAAATAAAAACACAGAATTTGTGAGGTGTCCTATGTCTTGGTATTTAAAGGTTTTAAAAAATTATGTTGGTTTCAAGGGAAGGGCTAGACGTAAAGAGTATTGGATGTTTGTTTTGTTTAACGTCATTATTTCAATTATACTATCAATCATTGAGTTATCAATGGGTATGGAAGAAGCAATAATATCTGGCCTTTATGGATTGGCTGTCCTGTTACCTTCCCTAGCAGTTAGCGTTCGGAGACTACATGATATTGGAAAAAGTGGATGGTGGCTGTTAATAGGATTTATTCCTATAATCGGGATGATAATTTTACTTGTATTCTCTTGTCTAGATAGTCAAGAAGGAGATAACCAATACGGCCCAAGCCCTAAATAAATTATAATTCAGATAAACCACCTATAAGGGTGGTTTTTTTTAGAACTGGTAAAAAAATTTTATCCAGAGCGATGCTTTAACAATTAGAGCATCGCTTTCCTTTTTCCACTAAAGAAAGTTAAAGAAGGTTAAAAGTTAAGAATCGGAATCTAGCCATAAATGTTATTGAAGAAGCATAACAAGGAAAATAACCAAAAATAGAGAAGTTCTAAGTAAATAGATTTTAAATTTAGGGGGTTGGAACTTGAAAAAATACAATTCTCTCTTGGCAGCACTTACATTATTAGTAATTATATTAACAGGATGTTCTAACAATTTAGGAAAGGTCATTGCAAGTGAAAAGACAGTGCCTTTGGATATTCGTGAAATAGGGAACCGATCAGAAGAATCACCTAATATTACATCGTTAGTTTATAGAGTCACTAATGAAACACAATTAGAATATGTTTGGAGCTACTTTTCAATGGAAAAAGTAGACACGAGTTTAGAATTTGAGAGTAATGACTATTATTTTGTGAGTGTTTTTGAGTCAAGTAGCTGTCCCATGAAATTGAAAAGGACAACAGTTAATGAATCTAAAAAGGAACTTGTTTTTTATCTACAACATGATGATGGAAACTGTACTGCTGATGCAACTCCAAAAACCTTTGTTATTGAGGTAGACAAAACAATTGCTAAGGATCCAGAACATGCTTCAATTGTCTATATAAGTGGAAATCGTGAGAGAAGGAATACAGATGAAATAAAAGAATAATGGTACTTAATGAACCTCCCGCCACTTAATTCTTTCAGAATTTGAAGTGGGGGTTTCTCAACAAACCATACAAAACGTTTCAGTGAACAAAGTGGGTTGCACCATTGCTCTCAGAACGAAGTTCTGGAAATCGTTTGTTAGGGCTACATTGAGCAACAATATACTTATAGCATATAGGGTCGGAACAGACCATCTACTACTTTTAGCTAAGCTATCCGTAGATACTTTGTTGGTTTTAATTCGAAATCAAGTTCCTTGATTTCACCACAAAACGTTTTAGCAAAGAAGTTGCTTGCACCATGAATATCGCGGTGTTGCTTATAACCACATTTGCATTTGTAATTGCGAGAAGAAACTTTCTTTCTTCTCCCACAACAAGGACATTGTTGTGAAGTAAATGATTCATCATGTTTATCAATTTCGATACTTTCGGCACTAAGCTTGTACTCCAGGTATTTGTACAGTCTCCCAAACATCCAATTAGATAGCTTTTGGTTTGTCGTCTTGCGACGAACCTTTTTCTTTTTTCTTTTGGAAGTGTTCCTTTGAACGCCTTCTAAATTGCCAAAAGCCACTTCTTTAACCTCATTATCCAGACACCATTGAACAAATTGTTTAGTGGTTTTATGGAGAGCATCTTTTAGTTGCTTATCGCTTTTCGAAAGAACATAACACTTTGCACGGTTGTACTTTTTCCACTGTTTTGAGTATTTTTTGCATTTGCTCATTTTGCGTTGGATTTCTGCAAGTTTTTTGTTTCGAAGTTGGTGGATAGAACGAATTTTACGACCTGTGATAATGATATTTTCTCCATTTCCAGTAACTGCTGCAATCGTGTGTATTTCACCCGCATCAATCGCTGCTAGATTCGTAGAATCATTTTCTTTTTGTTCAATACTATCTTCAAACGACATAGAAACCATCAATTTTCTATCGAAAATTAATTCGATTTCTTTCACTTGACCTTTTGGTAGTTTTTTAACCCAGATAACCAATGGTTTTTGTCTTTTCCCATTCAAATTTCCCATTTTTAACTCAATTTTTCCGTTATCATGTAAAACAAAACCATTATTTGCCCATTTGGTATTGAAGTATTTTTTCTTTTTGTACGGATATTTATTTTTCAAACCCTTTCGTCTAGCTTTTATTGCCGAATCTCTTGAAAATAAATACTTTTGACAAACCGCTTGTATCGATTGAGAATGGATGGGAAACAACCCTTTGGTAGCTGATTGTAATTCGCTTTTGCTTATCCATTTTCCAGTGGTAACGTGTTTTTCTTTGGCGAGTTCTAGACAACGATTCCACACTTCTCCTGAAATGCGATTGCATTCGAAAAGCATATCAATCGTGGCTCTATTTGCAATAAAATTGGTTTTCAGACAACGTAACAAAACATCCACCTCCGAACATATGTTTTGTTATTTAATTTTACCAAAATTTACTTCAAATTCCTATGACTTTTCTATTTATTTTTAGAAAGAAATAAAAAAAGAGCCATTCATCTCCCACCTACCACTGATGTGCTTGAGGAAGGAGAATTCTGGCTATAGTTCGTTAAATTTACATCTCAATAGTTTGAACTTAATAATCT
>JBEQAC010000315.1:0-3689 GCA_041640535.1 Bacillaceae bacterium | reverse complement strand
AAAAAAGTTATATTATTCAGAAAATGATATTTTATAAGAATCTTTAATTTTTTAGATAATTTCTTTAATTAGCACGTATGTTAAATAAAAGTAACATGGTATGATATTTAGGAAAACTAAATTTCAGCTTGTTATAACAATTTATGATGGAGTGTTTTATGGATAAAATAGAACGAAGAAAACTGTCACTGTTTGCGATTACATGGCCTATTTTTATTGAATCTCTTTTACATATGATGCTAAGAACAACCGATACCTTTATGCTAAGTAAAGTATCGGATGATGCAGTTGCAGCTGTTGGAGTGTCAAATCAATTGGTTATGTTCATGTTTTTCCTCTTTAACTTTGGTGCGATTGGTGCAACCGTGGTTATTGCTCAATATCTAGGAGCAAGGAAACATAATGAGATCAATAAAATTTCAGGTACTGTTATTTCTTTTAATTTTTTATTTGGATTGTTAATTAGCTTAGTAGTTGTGTTATTTCATTCTATCTATCTAGGAATCTTTAATCTTAATGAAGAACTCTTCAGTCTTGCAAAAAGTTATTTATTGATTGTTGGACCGGCGTTATTTCTTCAAGCCATGATGCTTACAATATCTGCTATTATACAAGCACATGGTTACACTCGATATACGATGTATGTAACCGTTGGGATGAATATTATTAATATTTTTGGTAATTATGTTCTTATTTTTGGAGCCTTAGGTTTTCCTCAATTAGGTGTAACCGGAGTTGCCATTTCTACAGTTATTAGTCAATTTTTAGGTCTTATCGCAAATTTCCTTATTTTATTTCGAAAAGTAAATATCCGTATTCAATGGATAGATTTAGTAAAATGGGAAAAACAGCGAATCATGCAAATATTAAGTGTAGGAATTCCTGCTGCGCTAGGGACAATCTCTTATTCAGCCAGTCAAATAGTTACAACCGGTTTTATTACCACCCTTGGCCCAGATATGCTAACAACAAGAATCTACACATTAAATATTTTATTTTTTGTTATGATTCTTGCAGTTTCATTAGGAAGAGGAAGCCAAATTATCATTGGCCACTTGGTCGGTGCCGGTGAACTCGATAAAGCATATAAACAGGCTTTTAAAAGTTTAGGGTTAAGTATTTTACTTTGTTTGAGTGTTGCAACAGTGGTCGTGATTTTTAGGGAACCCTTACTCGGACTCTTTTCGACAAATCCAGTTATCATTTATACCGGTGCACTGTTAATTATGATGGGATTACTCCTTGAACCTGGTAGATGTTTAAATATTGTCCTTGGAGCAACTCTTCAAGCTACTGGTGATAGCCGCTATGTCATGCTTGTTTCAGTTATCTTTATTTGGGCTGTTAGTATTCCCTTATATTATCTATTAGGCATTAAACTAGAATATGGATTAATCGGAATTTGGGCTGCGTTTATTGCAGATGAATGGATTAGAGGCTTACTTCTTCTTTCTCGTTGGAAAAGTAGAGTATGGGAGAAGAAAGTACTAGTAAAAAATGAGAATGGGAAAATAAAAGCGACAGGTTAATTTAATTTTAAAAACCCTATTATTCACAGACCTTGTGAAGATAGGGTTTTTTCATGTTATTGTTCGGTACGCTGTTTCCCCTCTTCTGTAACAGCAAATTTACGTACCATCGATTTAATATTTTCCACTCTTCGAAAACGTAAAGCTGACCAATCCTCATCAATTGCCACTTGTCTGACTGGTTCATAGCCTTCATTAGAAAGCAGGCCAGCAACTGTATCTCTGCTACAATCTGACCCTTTATATACTTTAGAAGACTTTTTAGGATAGCATAACCATAAAAGGCCATCCTCTTTGATATGGCTTACAGCTTCTTGTGCTAGTAGACGAAGATCCTCATTCATCGTACCGAAAACCTGTACAAAATCATAGCTTTCTTTACTAGCCATTTCATGTACTTCACCAGTAAAAGCTGATTTGATTTCATCATAAGCCTTTGGTGCATTTATAATTAACACTTCTTGTCCTTGATCTTTAAATTGCAATTTCTTTATTATCGGATTGATTTCTGTCATCATGGATTCCTTCCTCTCATCTTGTAAACCATTATTCATGAACATTTGTTCTATATCTATTTATATCATTACATTCATATCCTATTAATACAACAAATAAACACTCTTTGAAAAGATAATAATTTAATTGTTCAAATCATTTTCTCTCCATCAAAGCATAAGATAAAGTATAAAGGTTTTAGGAAAAAAGCTTAAAGTGAGGGATGCTAATGGCAAGAGATGTACAAGCACCTTGGGACGAAGAAGATACTCGAATTACAAAGGAAGATAAAGATTCTATATTACGATTAATTGGATTTGACAAGAAATATAACCATTACAAATCCCTACATTTTAAGTTTATGATGTTTATGATCGCTTACACATGTTTTATCTTAGGTAAGTATTATTTTAATTTTACTATTTTTGAAGGTTCCTTTTATGTGATTGATGTCTTATTTAATCAAAAGAACCTGATTAGAGATTTATTTATTATTGTGGCTTTATTATTTACTACTACACTTACCTTCAATTTAAGAGAAAAGGCGAAAAGTGATTTTAAATCCCTGAAGGCTGAAATTGTCGACTTATCGAATAAAGAGTGGTATAAGAAGTACGATGATACAAATAGTAAAATATTCGAATATCTCTACAAAACATATAAAATTAGAATTAACCATAAAACATAATGAAGCGAATGGATTGAATAAATCCATTCGCTTCATTAATGTTTATATAAAAGACTTTTCTAAATTATTTTTTAGTTTAAAGACCATGATTCGCTCACCTGTTTTAGTACTTATATCTGAATAAAAGCTTAGAACTTCTTCACCGGTTAATGAGAAAATAATCTCATATAGGTCATTAAGTCCAGACTCAACCAAGTCTGTTCGAATGTTTTTAACTGATTTTTTTCCCTCTTTTGTTTTACAAAGTGAGTACTCAGCTGGTGTCAATATTCCCCTTAGTGTAACGATAATCATATCTCGTAAAATATCTGTCTTCACAGATACTGAGCCTCTTCCTAGATAATCTTTTTCCCACTGAGTTAAGGCTTTACTAATCTCGGCCTCAATCGATCCCTTTGATTTAACCAATCTTACTCCTCCTCAAAAAAACGGTATACTTTCTCACTCTTTTTCTAGAGAAGCAGCATTCCCATCCTAATCTCTAACTTATAAAAATAAACTTATTTCATCTTACTTATAATAAAAAGACATGTCAATTGTAGCTAAAAAATAATATTACTTTTTTCACCATCTTTTTATTTCGTATTTCGAAAAAAGTGATACAATACTATTTATACAAAAAACAAATAGATTGAAGGGGACATTATGAACAAGAAGTTATGGCTTACCTACGGAATGTTGTCATTGGCAACAGCAACCTGGGGAAGTGCTTTTATTGCTGGAAAGTATGCGGTAGCGAGCTTTGAACCAGCAACCGTTGCTTTTTTACGATTTTTTGGCGCAGCCATTCTTTTATTTCCTATTATGTGGGTCATGGAAAAAAATCGGGTGAAACCATCGTTGAAAGATTATGTGCTATTTGCGGTTTTAGGTTTAACAGGAATTGCCATTTATAATATTTGCTTTTTTCTTGCAAGTAAACATGCTCCTGTAATTAAAAGTTCTTTATTTATTGCTTCAAACCCTGTCCTTATCGT
>JBEQAC010000314.1:0-3711 GCA_041640535.1 Bacillaceae bacterium | reverse complement strand
CACACAATTAGTAGCTATGAACATGATATTCTAGATTTTTTACAATTCATGAGTCAGGAAGCGATTCCATTTTTTTCGAATGTTTCCTATTCGGATGTCCGTCTTTATTTAACCTTACTGTATCAGGTGCAATTTGCACGAAGATCTGTTGCTCGGAGAATTTCAAGTTTACGAAATTTTTTCAAGTTCTTACTTAGAGATAAATTTATTGAAGAGAATCCATTTACACTTGTCTCCTTACCAAAAAAAGATCATAAACTTCCAACATTCATATATAAAGAAGAATTAGAAAAACTCTTTTCTGTATGTGATTTAACTACAGCACTAGGACAAAGAAACCAAGCGCTTTTAGAGATTTTATATGCAACAGGTGTAAGGGTAAATGAATGCTGTCAAATTCAGATACAAGATATTGACTTTTCATTAGGAACTGTATTAGTAAATGGAAAAGGAAGCAAACAGCGGTATGTTCCATTCGGAGAATATGCAGCAAAAGCTCTTCAGAAATATATTTCTGATGGAAGGAATGAGTTGCTTTCTCTATCGAAAAGTACTTCAACATTTCTATTTCTCAACTTCCGTGGGGGCAGCTTAACACCTAGAGGGATAAGACTGATCTTAAATAAGATAATAAATGAAACAACTTCCACAATACATATTAGTCCACACGTATTAAGGCACACGTTTGCAACTCATTTGTTAAATGAAGGTGCTGATATGAGAATCGTACAGGAATTATTGGGACATGAGCATCTGTCTTCAACACAAATATATACCCATGTTACAAAGGATCATTTAAGAAAAATATACATGTCTACACACCCTAGGGCTTAATTGGAAAAGGAGGTTGTTCTATAATGTCTACCTTTCATGCAACAACCATATTTGCCATTCAACATAATGGAGAATGTGCAATGGCTGGTGATGGACAAGTAACTTTTGGAAATGCTGTCGTGATGAAACACACTGCACGTAAGGTTCGAAAGTTATTTCAAGGTAAAGTATTAGCGGGGTTTGCAGGTTCTGTAGCTGATGCATTCACATTATTTGAAATGTTTGAAGGTAAGTTAGAAGAGTTCAACGGAAATTTGCAGCGAGCCGCAGTTGAGCTTGCAAAGCAATGGCGAAGTGATAAAGTTCTTAGAAGACTTGAAGCTATGCTTATTGTGATGGATAAATCTACTATCTTATTAGTTTCAGGTACTGGCGAGGTTATTGAACCCGATGATGGAATATTAGCGATTGGTTCTGGAGGCAATTATGCATTATCAGCTGGACGCGCATTAAAAAAATTCGCTGGAGAACATTTAACAGCAAGGCAAATTGCGAAAGCATCACTCGAGACTGCTAGTGAAATTTGTGTCTACACAAATGAACATATAATTGTAGAAGAACTCTAACTTTAGGGAGGAAGAATCTAGTGAAAAATAATCTAACTCCAAGACAAATAGTTGAAAAACTTGATCAGTATATTATCGGCCAAAAGGATGCAAAAAAGGCTGTTGCAGTTGCGTTAAGAAACCGTTATCGACGTAATTTATTAAACGATAAGCTAAGAGAAGAAATAGTACCTAAAAATATTCTCATGATTGGTCCTACGGGTGTAGGTAAGACTGAGATTGCTCGAAGATTGGCAAAATTGGTCGGAGCGCCATTTATAAAGATTGAGGCAACTAAATTTACGGAAGTAGGATATGTGGGTCGGGATGTGGAATCCATGGTCCGTGATTTAGTAGAAACATCAATTCGATTAGTTAAAGAGGAAAAAATGAGTAGTGTAAGGGAACGAGCAGAGCAAAATGCAAATAAAAGGATTGTAGACCTACTTGTTCCTGGACAGAAAAAACAGTCCAATTATAAAAATCCTCTAGAAATGCTGTTTGGTGGTAGTCAAACAGAAGCTGCTGAACCTTCTCAGCAAAATGATGAAATTCACCTCCAGGATAAGCGGAAGCAAACTGCACACAAATTAGCCTTAGGAGAGCTAGAAGATCATTATGTAACAGTCGAAGTGGAAGAACAACAACCATCCATGTTCGATATGCTGCAGGGCTCTGGCATGGAACAAATGGGAATGAATATGCAGGATGCTTTTAGCAGTTTAATGCCAAAGAAAAGAAAGAAAAGAAAATTAACTGTGAAAGAAGCTCGTAAGGTCCTAACTAATGAAGAAGCGACTAAACTTATTGATATGGATGAGGTTACTCAGGATGCAATAAATAGAGCGGAACAATCAGGTATTATCTTCATAGATGAAATTGATAAAATTGCTGGAAAAAATGGTCAATCTTCATCAGCAGATGTATCAAGAGAAGGAGTTCAACGTGATATCTTGCCAATTGTAGAAGGGTCCACAATCGTTACAAAATATGGCTCAGTAAAAACAGACCATATTCTTTTTATTGCTGCTGGAGCATTTCACATGGCAAAGCCTTCGGACTTAATTCCTGAATTACAAGGGAGGTTTCCGATTCGTGTTGAGCTCACAAAGCTTACTGTCGAAGATTTTGTAAGTATTTTGGTAGAGCCGGATAATGCATTATTAAAACAATATTCTGCATTATTAGAAACTGAAGGTATACATCTTGAATTTTCTGACGATGCTATTCGTAAGATAGCTGAAGTTGCATACCAGGTAAACCAAGATACTGATAATATTGGAGCGCGGAGATTACATACAATACTTGAAAGATTGCTGGAGGATTTATCATTTGAAGCTCCTGAGATCACTATGGATCGTATCAAAATTACCCCGCAATACGTAGAAGATAAATTAAGTTCGATTGCAAAAAACAAAGATTTAAGCAGATTTATTCTTTAAATTTTCCCAATTAACAGGAGGAACCATAATGGCTTTATTAGAAAAAACAAGAAAAATTAATGCCTTGCTTCAAAAAGCTGCGGGCAAACCAGTAAACTTTAAGGAAATGTCGGAAACATTACGCGACGTAATTGAGTCTAATATATTTGTTGTGAGTCGTCGTGGAAAACTACTAGGATTTGCAATTAATCAACAAATTGAGAATGAAAGAATGAAGAAAATGCTCGAGGATCGACAATTCCCTGAAGATTATACGAATAACTTGTTCAATATTACTGAAACCTCTTCTAATATTACAATTGAAAGTGAGTATACCGCCTTTCCAGTTGAAAATAAAGAGTTATTCCAATCTGGTCTGACAACAATTGTTCCAATTATAGGTGGCGGTGAACGTTTAGGAACACTTGTATTATCTCGATTAGAGCAAAAATTTGAAGATGATGATCTAATTCTTGCTGAATATGGTGCAACTGTAGTAGGTATGGAAATTCTACGTGAGAAAGCGGAAGAAATTGAAGAAGAAGCAAGAAGCAAGGCGGTTGTTCAAATGGCAATTAGTTCATTATCATATAGTGAGCTAGAAGCAATTGAGCATATTTTCGAGGAACTAAATGGTAACGAAGGATTACTGGTAGCAAGTAAAATTGCAGACCGAGTTGGGATTACAAGATCGGTTATTGTTAATGCACTAAGAAAACTTGAAAGTGCAGGTGTGATTGAATCAAGATCTCTTGGGATGAAAGGTACATATATTAAAGTACTAAATGATAAGTTTTTGGTTGAGCTAGAAAAATTAAAAACAAATTAAAAATAAAAGACAAAAAAGGAAGATGGATGAATTTCCATCTTCTTTTTTTTATGTACTATCGACAAAAAAATGTATATACTAA
>JBEQAC010000313.1:0-3716 GCA_041640535.1 Bacillaceae bacterium | reverse complement strand
TAGTAAGTAAAATTGGTGGAGCGCTATACTCATATGGCTATGGACAATATACGATTTTTCTCTTTATCTCAACATTAGGTTTTCCCCTTGCGGTTTCAAAATTTGTCTCAAAATATAATTCTTTGGGCGATTATCATACGGGGAGACGGATCTTAAAATCAGGTTTATTGATCATGTCCTTAATGGGCTTTTTAGGGTTTGCTATTTTATTTTCACTTTCCCCTTTTTTAGCGGAGCTTGTACTTGGTGGAACTGGAGATACACATGGGAATAAATTAGAAGATGTGATACTTGTTATGCGTACAGTCAGTGTCGCATTGATTGTTGTGCCGATTATGAGTTTAGTTCGAGGCTTTTTTCAAGGCTATCAATCAATGGGGCCAACGGCTGTTTCACAAGTGGTTGAACAAATTGTTCGGATTATCTTTTTATTAACTGCAAGTTACATCATAATGAGAGTGCTTGACGGTGAAATTGCAACAGCCGTTGCTTATTCAACTTTTGCTGCTTTTGTAGGAGCACTAGGCGGATTAGTTGTACTTTTGGTGTATTGGCTGAAACGAAAACCATATTTAGACAAGATGCTTGAAGAAAGTAAGCCGCCCTCACCTTTAACTAATAAGGAAATGTATAAAGAATTGCTTTCCTATGCAGGTCCCTTTGTTTTTGTTGGACTAGCGATTCCATTGTTTCAATATATTGATCAATTCACATTTAACCGTGCTATGGTACAAATTGGCCAAGCAGAGATTGCGGAAGAAATGTTTGGGATTCTTAACCTTTATGTGCCTAAACTAGTGATGATTCCTGTTTCGTTAGCAACGGCTTTTAGTTTAACACTTGTTCCTACTATTACAAATTCTTTTACTTCTGGGGACTTCTTGACTTTACGAAGACAAATTGATAAAACCTTTCAAATCTGTGTGTTCTTGGTTTTACCTGCAGTGGTCGGAATGTCCATGCTTGCTTATCCTGCATATGCTTCATTTTATGAGGTGAGTGAAGCAGGTGGGATGATTTTACGTTGGTATGCACCAGTTGCTCTCTTATTTTCATTTTTTACCATCAATGCTGCGATACTTCAAGGAATTAATAAACAAAAGTTTGCCGTGATGAGCTTAATTTTAGGATTAATCATTAAATTTACTTGTAACGTCCCATTTATCATATGGTTCGGTGAAATAGGGGCGATCATTGCGACTGCTGCTGGGTTTGCAGCTTCAATTTCTTATAGTTTTTGGATGATCGCTAGGCATGCACATTACAAGTTCAAGTTTTTCATCAGACGTTCCATCCTTATGGTTATTTTGGCTGGAGTAATGGCGTTAAGTGTTTATTTAGTAGAATGGATGTTGTCTTTTGCAATTACCTACGCTGATGGAAAGCAATGCTCTGTTATTATCTTACTCATTGGAGTTGGAGTGGGAGCACTTGTTTATTTGATTTTATCTTATCGATCACACTTATTAGAAAGACTATTGGGGAATAAACTTGATGGATTATTGCGGAAAATAAAAGTAAGGGGTTAGAAAGCGGAAAGTGCCATAACACATGAATTGTGTTTGGCACTTTCAATCACTTTCGAGCTAAATTTATTAATAGCCTCCTGGAAAGCCACCGCCGCCGCCGCCACCAAATCCAAGGCGACGCTCAATCCGATCAACACGACGATTTAGCTGTTCAATAGCACGTGTATTTCTTTCAACTTGACGCTCTAATCGATCTAGTTGTCTTTGAATATTACCTACACCACCAGGGAATCCACCACCAGGAAAGCCAGGGAAGAAACCTCCTTGTGGTTGTGGTACTTGTTGACGTGGGTCATACATCATTTGATCATAATACATATTATCACTCCTAATTAATTGGGTATCTTGCTGATGATAGTAGTCTATGAAGATTAATAGCAAGGGTATAAGAAGAATGCCTATATAGAGTAAAAAAAAATGGGTGTACATGTAGTTTTTTATACAGAAAGCGGGACAAAACTGGTCCCACCAACGGTGCCAGGCACCATGAGTGGGACAGAAATAGTCCCGATTGCGATAGGAGGAAGGTTTATGAGAATTGATAAGTTATTAGCGAATAGAGGATATGGAAGTAGAAAAGAAGTAAAGAAGCTTTTAAAATCTGGTGTTGTAAAGATAAACGAAGTTACAGTAAAGGATGGAAGTACCCATTTTAAACCATCTGAGGATAGTGTAACCATTCATGGGGAGGTAATTGAATATCGGGAATTTATTTATCTAATGTTAAATAAGCCACCAGGTGTAATTTCGGCAACCGAAGACCCAGCTCATGAAACGGTGATTGATTTATTAGAGGTTGATGATGCGGTTTACAATCCTTTTCCTGTTGGAAGGCTCGATAAGGATACAGAAGGACTGCTCCTGATTACCAATGATGGGGGCCTTTCACATCAGCTTCTTTCACCTAAAAAGCATGTACCAAAGACCTATTTTGCCGTCATTGAAGGAGATGTGACGGAAGATGATAGTAAGGCTTTTAAAGAAGGGGTGGTTCTTGATGATGGCTATAAGACGATGCCAGCGGAACTTGTTATTATTAAAAACGGGATTTTGTCAGATATTGAAATAACCATCATGGAAGGGAAGTTTCACCAAGTGAAGAGAATGTTTGAAGCAGTTGGGAAACGAGTTGTATATTTGAAACGAATAAAAATGGGCTCGCTTGAATTGGATGAAACTTTATCGCTAGGAGAATATCGTGAACTGACAGAGGAAGAGCTTTCGTTGTTAAAATCCCATTCAGTGTAAGAAAAAAAGCAAGTGGCCTCTCCTTAAGCAGGTGGTCTCTTGCTTGTATCTTACGGTAGAATTACTAATATCTATGTATCTTAATAGGCAAACTAAATTCTTAAATTTAGGATTCCCCTTCATACATCCCTTTTTGACCTATCGTACGTTCAATTTTATGATGTCATCTTTACTTTCTTTCTTGTTGTCGTCCATTTACCTCGGCTAGGGCTGCGAACCAAATCATTATATGCTAACACATTCAAATCACGTTGGATTGTCCGTGGTGTTATGCCAAATTCGTCAACAAGCTCCTGTGTTGATACAGTTCCTTTTTCACAAATAAACATGTAGACGGATTTTATGCGGTTTAGCATACGGTTTGTTGAAGGTTTCAAAAAACCACTCCTTATTATTTTTTTCGCATGGTACAACTTCATAACAACAGTGAAATGAAAATATCTGATGTTTCTTATTATTTTACACAAGTAAATATTGAATATCTAGCGATTCAAATGATTTAACAGAATATTTACATCTTTTTTAGGTTTATTAACCACTCCTTTCAAGCTTTGAATAGTAATTTATATGCAATTGTATCTGAATAGTATGACTATTTCTACATAATTTGCCAAAATCCTGCATTTTATTCTATTATTATAATAAATTATTTCTATTATTCTGTTTTTTACAACTTTATTACATTTCATTTACAGGTCGGATATTGGAAGGGAGGCTAGTAAGTGATAGCGTTTAGAAGAATATTTATTAAATTAATTCATTTAAACAATTGGGTATTATTTTGGTCAAGCTCTACTTTAATTTTGGGTAGTACGTTCATCATGGCCATTATTGAACCAGAAACATTTCCAACGATGTTCGATGCCTTTTGGTGGGTGATGACAACAGTTACAACAGTAGGATATGGAGATTATTATCCTGTTTCTATTAAAGGGAGGA
>JBEQAC010000312.1:0-3729 GCA_041640535.1 Bacillaceae bacterium | reverse complement strand
ATAATATATGCCGCCATTGCTTTATCGTAATCTCCACTAAATAACACAATCGTTGTCTTTTTCTTTTCTGTCATGGTAGTGACCTCCTGAAATGTTTTCGTATACCATAATGGGTATATATTAGAGTGAAAAAATTATCCTTTTTTAATCCAAAACTTAAATACTTCTTGTTCTTCTTCGTGTTTCAATAACTCATGTCCGCCGGATTTAGCCCATGCAGTCAAATCATTTTTTGCCCCTTTATCTGTTGTATGAATTTCTAATACTTGACCAGATTCCAGCTCGTTCATCGCCTTCTTTGTTTTTACAATTGGCATTGGACAAGCTAACCCTTTTGCATCTAATACTTTATCTATTTTCATATATTATCTCTCCTTCATGTTTGTTTTTTACCTTTACCCCTATGGGTATTATATTATAAAAAATAAATACGAGTGTCAACCTTTTTATTTTATCTGCTCCTTACAAGCAAGTTCACTGCTTCTTTTACCAGTTCTTCTGTTTGGTTTTCCCCTTGGTTTTGTGCTTGTTGAACACATTCGACTAAATTAGTACTCACAACAACCCCCATGGTACGATCAATGGCGGTCCTGGCTGCAGATAACTGAATCATTACTTCTTTACAATCTTTCTTTTCTTCCATCATTCTTAAAATTCCTCTTAATTGTCCTTCAATACGCTTTACTCTATTTTTCATTTGATTGTTGTATTCCATTGATTAACCTCCTTAAAAGCTGTTTTAATCATGAATTTGTACTGACAAGTTCTATAATATACCCCTATAGGTATTTTGTCAACCTTAATTATTACAATGAAAGGTAACTGTGTTAGTTACCTTTCTACTATCTAACCGCACAACGATTTGGTCCTGTTTCCATTTCACCTTGTTGCTCTTCATCTGGTTTGATTTTCCCCATATTAATTTCACGAATTTGTTGGTATGAATTGGGTTGTGGTGGTAGATTTTCGGTCACAGTTTTCCTAAATTCATTTTCATCCGCAATATTTAACCCATGGTTTTGATGATATAACTTACCTAGCTTTTCTGAAATACTTCCATCCTCATTCAGTTCGTTCATCCCCATATAATGGGCTGGCAAAACAATTAAATCATCCGCTAGCTCCCTATATCGTTGATATAAGGTGGTTCTTAAATCTGCTACCCAATCTCCCGCTTTCCCTGCCAAATCGGGACGTCCAATTGAATCAATAAATAAAATATCACCTGTTAATAAATATTGTCCATCAATCACAAAGGATGTACTCCCAATCGTATGACCTGGAGAATAAATTGCTTTAATTGTAGAATTTCCTACTTTATATTCATCCCCATCATGAATCTGTTGATATTCAAAGGTAACTTCAGTAGCATCTTTTTGTGGAAGATAATAGATTGCCCCCTCTTTTTCCGCTAGCTTTTTTCCACCGGAAATATGATCAGCATGTAGGTGAGTATCAAAAACATGTATTAATTTAATATTGTGTTCTTTTAGTAAGCTTTCATATGGTTCTAGCATACGATTCGTATCAATCGTGGCAGCTTCACCGTTAGACTCTACCATATATGATAAACACCCCTTACCAATCCGTACAAATTGGTAAATTGCACCTCCATTTTTTAATGATCCAATCTTAATAGGCTGTAGATACTCACTCCAGGCTTTCATCCCACCTTCTACTGACAAAACATTTGTATACCCTGCCTCATAGATCATTTCAGCAACCTTTAACGATGATTTTCCTCTTGCACAGATTACACAAATTTCCTTGTTATTCGGTATCTGATTAACAATGGACGTATTCCCTTCTAACAAGTCGGAGTAAGGGATGTTGATAATTTCTACATTCTTTCCTTCAATTTTCCAGTCATCAAAATCATCTGTTTTACGAGCATCAATAATAAATACCTCTTCATGGTTTAACACTTTTCTAGCTAGATCTTTAACCGATATTGTTTTTATAATCGTTGTAGTTTCCATATTACTCTCCTTTATTTTTCAATTTATTATCACCTTATTAGAATTTCTAATTTTAGTTTTACTATGAAGATTCGACTTCTCCATATAAATCCAACAGCTTGTGTGATTTTTGTCACATACAAAAGAGATTCATACCTGTTAATATACACATAGGGGTATTGGTATATTAATTTTAAGGAGTGATTAATATGAGTAAAAAAATTATTATTATTGGCGGAGTAGCTGGTGGCGCAACCACAGCTGCAAGATTAAGAAGATTAGATGAGAAATCATCCATTACTATGTTTGAAAAAGGGGAATATATCTCTTTCGCAAATTGTGGATTGCCGTACTATATTGGTGAAACCATTAAACAACGTGACAAGCTGCTCGTTCAAACGATTGAAGGAATGAGTAAAAAATTCAATCTAGATATACGCAATTTTAGTGAGGTCATAAAAATCAATCCGGCTACAAAAACGGTGTTAGTTAAAAACTTAATGACAAATACTTTATACGAAGAAAGCTATGATGTTCTTGTTCTGTCCCCAGGAGCAAAACCGATTGTCCCTCCTATCAAAGGGTTACATGAGGTATCAACTATTTTTACATTAAGAAATATTCCTGACACAGACAAAATTAAACATTATGTTGATACTCAAATCCCAAAAGAAGCAGTAGTAATCGGTGGAGGTTTTATCGGGTTAGAAATGGTCGAAAATTTAATTGACCGAGGATTAAATGTCACCCTTGTTGAAATGGCAAATCAAGTAATGGCACCCTTGGATTTTGAAATGGCTGCTATTGTTCACAAACATTTACTTGAAAAGGGAGTAAACCTAATACTAAATGATGGTGTACAATCTTTTGAAAATCAAGGAACGAAAATTGTTTTAGCTAGTGGAAAAGAAATCAAAACAGATATGACAATCCTTTCGATTGGGGTTAGCCCAGAAAATTCACTAGCCGTTGATGCTGGGTTAGAGATTGGTGAACGAGGCGGGATATTAGTAAATAAATACCTTCAAACAAGTGATCAAGATATCTATGCCCTTGGAGACGCTATTGAAGTGGTTGATTATATTAATGGAAAACCAGCAATGATTCCCTTAGCTGGACCAGCAAATCGTCAAGGACGCATCGTAGCAAATAATATATATGGAAAAATGGAAGAATATAAAGGCACATTAGGAACGGGTATTGTAAAAGTTTTTGATTTAACTGTAGCAACAACGGGCAACAATGAAAAGACCTTAAAACGCTTAGGAATCGATTATCAAGTTGTTCATATTCATCCAATCTCACATGCAGGATACTATCCAGGAGCTACACCCATTGCATTAAAATTAATTTTCGATAAATCCAAAGGAAAAATTTTGGGTGCACAGGCGGTAGGTAAAGACGGTGTTGATAAACGTATCGATGTTATCGCAACAGCAATCAAAGGAACTCTTACGGTGTTTGATCTGGCTGAGCTTGAACTTTCATATGCTCCTCCATTTTCATCTGCAAAAGATCCTGTCAATATGGCTGGATATGCTGCTTCTAACATCATTGTAGATGGCATTGAAACCGTTCAATGGAATGAAATTGATGACATCGTAGAAAATGGTGGACTATTAATTGATGTTCGGGAACCAATTGAACGTGAATCTGGGTATATCAAAGGCTCGTTGAATATCCCTCTTGGTGAAATAAGAGAGCGTTTAGAAGAATTGCCTATAAATAAGCTAATCTATGTATCTTGCCAAGTAGGATTAAGAGGTTATTT
>JBEQAC010000311.1:0-3759 GCA_041640535.1 Bacillaceae bacterium | reverse complement strand
ATTCATGGAGAGAATTCAATGATCTAAACACTTTTTCTGGTCGGTCTGTCAGAAGGTTTTGGGTAAATACTTGGTTTGCCTGCAATCCTTTGACTTGAAGGACATAAAACAGCATTTGTAAGTAATCTTGATAGAACAAATGAAGGGATTGTGCTGTTATTCCTCCATGGTTATGCCATGACTCAAAGTATTCTTGGATTTCGTTAAGAATCTTTTCTTTTGGTCCTGATTTTAATACGCCTGTCCACGCATCAGATGGTATTTTAGGAATGGTACATATTTTCCCGTTTACACCCTTAAATTCGATCGTTTTATTCGTTAATGTAACATTATTTCTGTCGAGCTCCTTTAGCTTATCTACCATGGTAACAAGCTTATGAATCGGAACTTGTTTACCAAGATAACAACAAAGATTACACGAAAAATAACGAGAAAACTCGGCAATAAAAAGATCGCAATTTGTTTTTAGTTCAGCTGAATCCACAGGTGTTTCTAAAGGAAAGATAACCAACAAATAACCTGTTGCTAGTGAAACAACTGGAGCATTTACATTATTTTTTGAAAACTTTTCCTCGACGGCATTTTTAAACGCCGTTTCCAAAATTCTTTCTTCTTGTACAGTTAGTCCATCTTTCCAACGTTGAACATGAATAAGGCATGGTAAAAAGGTCGTTTTTTCCGGAAATGTTACTTTATGGTACTTCATATGATCTTGGATTTTATCAAGAGAAGATGGAACCACCTGATTAAGTAGATCAAGCCAAAAACGTTCTTTCATAATAGAAGAATGAATCTTTTGTAGGTGTAGGTATGATTCCTCAACCATATTGATTTCCCGGTCATTTTTTATTTTTTCTAAGGCACTTTTTAATACTTCCTCTAATTCATGGTAATCGACTGGCTTGAGAAGATAGTTCAAACTTTTTAATTGAATTGCTTGTTTGGCATACGAAAAGTCTGAATGACATGTTAAAAAAACAGCTTCCGTACTAGGATAATTTTCCCTTACCCACCTTAAAAGATCGATACCAGATCCCCTTGGCATATCAATGTCACTTAATAATAGATCGACCTTATGATTTTGAAATACCTCTTGGGCCTGTCTTAAGTTATGAGCTGTATGAATCGATGTAATACCCAACTCTCCCCATTTCACACCAGCTTCAATCCCCCGAATCGCATGTACCTCATCATCTACAATCAAAATGCGAAATTGACTCATCATATGGTTTCCTCCCTTTTAAAATAGTTTCTCATTTGGAATCCTCATCCTTACAGTTGCACCTTTACCTTCAACATTTAAAAATTGGATCCTAGATTTATCACCATAGAGCAATGACAATCGTCGTTTTACATTCCATATCCCAATTCGTTCGCCTTCATCCGTCGTTAAAGGCTCGTCCCTCTCTAAACTAGACAATACATCATCAGGAAAACCCTCACCAGTATCCTGAATTTCTATGCCAATATAGGAAGGGTCTTCTTCTATCCACACCTTAATGTTGATTTCAATTTGATCATCCATATTGAAAGCATGTTTAATTGAATTCTCCGCAATCGTCTGGATAATTAACGGAGGGATTTTACAGTCTACTAATTCTTTTGGTGCATCAACATGATATGAAAAGGTTTCTGGAAAACGGAGTTGCTGAATTTTTAAATAATTTTTTGTATGTGTAATTTCATCATCTAGGCTTACAAAATATGAATTACTCCGAAACATGAATCTGAAATAATTAGCTAGACACTTAGACATTTCTTGAATAAGAGCAAAGTCCTTAACTGTAGCAAGATTATAGATAATATTTAACGAGTTAAGAAAGAAATGCGGGTTAATCTGTAACTGTAAATGCTTTAATTCTGCCCTTTGAAGATTTAATTTTTCCTCGTATACATTAATCTTTAAATCTCGTATTTCCGAAATCATCGTATTGAATGATTCATCCATCATCTCAAACTCGGTAGAGCTCCTTTTCTTTTGAAGGCGAATATCGAAATCACCTTTACGCAGTTTCTTCATCGCAACTACAATTCGGTTAATTGGCTGAAGAAATACTTTCCTCATAAAGAATATAAATAACAATAAGAACAAAATTGCTCCAAGTGAAATGAAGGTTGAAATTCTTTGTAGATAAGGCAATTGCTCAAGGACTGCCGTTTCTGGTATTAAAGCGATTAAGTTAAAGGCTGCTTTCGTTGAGGTTTCCCGCATGACTAGAAAATTCTCATTTGTACCTGATATGGTATACATACCTGGACCGTCAGTTAATTGGATTCCTTCTTCTTGCAAAAACTCTTGATGTGTAACTGGGACATTATTAGATGTTGTAATTAAAGCCCGACCTGATTCGCCAAAATCAATATGCTTAAATGGGTAAATTAACTTTTCCATGTTTACCCAAGCTCCAACATACACATCGCCATTTTTTATTACGTGTAGGAGGTAATGCTGATATTCCCCCTCGAAAACCATCCAGCGACCATATGATAAATGAACAGGACCTTCTTCAAACAAACGAGTCATTTCCCTCACTGTTGTATATCTCTCTATATAACTATCACCAAATTTTTGGGTATAAATCATGTCTTTATATACATTTGAATAGATAAAGATGGCATCGATGGTGGTATAAAAGTTTGATTGTGAAGCAATTGATTGATATAAACGAAGTTTAGCTTCTAAATACTCATTATAATCCGACGCGATATTTTCTTGAAGATAGAGTAAATCCCCATTTCCTTCTGATAGCTGAAATATATAATTTCCAACCCCATCTAGACTTTGATCAATTTGGTCCATATAAATATTCAACATGTTTTTATTCGATTGTGCGACTTGGCTTTTTATGACTTGAACAGCATAGAAGCTATTTATAATATGAACCACAACCAGTGGAACAATAATGATAAATAAACCGAAAAATAGCTTGAACACTAGGGAATTCCAAAAGGGTTTGGCTGTTTGCATGGGTGAATCCTCCTTGATAGAGAGGTTTGTTAATTATGGAATCGTTTTCACTATTTCAACTACGATTTCTGTATACTTTTATTATATAGACTACTAGACTAATTGCCTATTTTATTGAAAATTACAAGAATTCATATGTATGATACTATGCTAATGCTTGTCTACTGTCAATACATACTTCCCAAATCAACCAGGGAGTTTTACACTCCCTGATTGCACTAACTTCGTCTAAAATCCATAATAAGCCCTAATAAAAATGCAATAAAATAATAGCTTGCGAGTGAGAGATTTACACTAAATAACTCATTCATGGCCCTAATACAAATATGACCAAAGTTAAAAAGAAATTGAAGAAACCATGCAATGAATAACGCAAAGAGACACATTCCCACACCTTCCTTCTACCTACTGACTTTTCCCTAACTTATTCCTTACACATTTTTTATGCCATTTTAATAAAAAAAGAACCATGTTCATACGTATTCGTATGTTCATGGTTCCTTAAAGGTTATTCTGCTACACCATTTTCATAGATAATTTCAAAATAACGATTTACACTATTCCCCGACTCATTTTTTGCTGTAATACGGTACGCATTATAAATTGGACTTGTTTCATCAAAATAAAGGATCTTTTCAAACGGGCTTGATAAAGATTCCGTTATATCCTCTTCCAAACCAAATGTACCGAAAGTAAGATTTATTGCATTCGAACTTCCTTTAAAAGTAACTGCATGATTACCTTCTGGTAGAAACGTGACAAGCTCCACAGGACTTTCAATTGTTAATTCA
>JBEQAC010000310.1:0-3802 GCA_041640535.1 Bacillaceae bacterium | reverse complement strand
GAAGCATTGGGGAAAGCAGTGAAATCAGTTAAATCCTCAAAGGTTAAAACGTTTGCTATTTCTTTAGATTCCTTTATAACAAGTACACTTGATTCAGACGATGTGGCACATGCATTAGGAGAAGCCTATCAACTGTCTACATACCAATTTGCAAATTATAAACAAAAGTCGAATATACCTGAAATCAACATATCGGAAATTAAAGTGTACACTTGCTTCGATACTGAAGAGGTTAAAGCTAGTTTAGATGTAGGTCATGCATATGGTAAAGGGACAAATACAGCTCGTACCCTAGTAAACCTTCCAGGGAATATGTTAACTGCATCTGATCTTGCTCATCATGCTCAGGAGTTAGTAAAACGATATGGATTTGAAATTGAGGTTCTTGAGAAAGAAGAGTTGGAAAAGCTAGGAATGGGGGCTTTATTAGCAGTTAATAAAGGTTCAAGTGAACCCCCTAAAATGATTGTTTTAAAATATCAAGGAAAAGAAACATGGAATCAGGTGATTGGCTTAGTTGGAAAAGGAATTACCTTTGATACTGGTGGCTATTCCATTAAGCCTAAAGATGGTATTGTTGGGATGAAAGCCGATATGGGAGGCGCTGCTGCGGTGCTTGGTGCGATGGAAGTGATTGGTGAGCTTCGACCTGAACAAAACGTTCTAGCTGTCATCCCTGCTACAGATAATATGATTAGCGGAAGTGCATTTAAACCTGATGATGTTGTTACCTCTTTAAGTGGTAAAACGATTGAGATTTTAAACACGGATGCAGAAGGTCGATTAGTTTTAGCTGATGGGGTGACTTATGCTAAGCATCATGGTGCTAATTATATTATTGATGTCGCCACATTAACTGGTGGAGTTATTATTGCTCTTGGACATGATATTACAGGAGCAATGACTAATAACGAGGAGTTATTTGAAAAGGTATTAGAAGCGTCTAATGAAGCGGGTGAACCAATATGGCGACTTCCGATTACAGAAAAACATAAAGAACGTGTTCGTAAAAGTAATGTGGCAGACTTAAATAATTCACCAGGTCGAGACGGTCATGCCATTTTTGCAGGAACGTTTATTGGTGAATTTGCAGAAGGAACACCTTGGGTACATTTGGATATAGCTGGAACTGCCACCACTAAAACGGCTCATGAATTAGGACCTGCAGGTGGAACTGGTGTAATGGTACGTACACTTGCAACGTTGGTTGAGCGGTTTGAATAAACGTTCAATATAGAAAAACAAGGTTGAGCAACTTAGAAATTGCTCAACCTTATTTTAATTAGGCTTTTTTCGTAAACTTTGTTGCTATTTAACTAAGGTATGTTGATTTGCACTCCAGGTGTGTGCTTTCCGCGGGGCAGGTGATGAGCCTCCTCGTACCTGCGGGGTCTCATCCTTCCTGCAGATCCCGCAGGAGTCACACACCTTCCGTTCCAATCAACCTTCCCCATCTAATTAAAGTTAATTCGTTTTAAAAACAAAGTCTTTACTTAAGATTGATTTGTTATCGGTGCACTCGGTTTTGTGGAAATGACTCTTCGAGTAGCATGATAAATTCTAGGGGCAATCATTGCTCCAAATGCTGTAAAGACAATGTCTTTTACTGCAAACCATGTCATAACAAGCCATGCTGCTGAGTAACTCATCTCGATATTAAGCCAATAATTTAATGCAAGATACATGTAGTTCGTCCCAATTAAGTATATGATCGAGATTCCAACAAAGGAAGCTGTCATAAATCTGGCTAATGAAGGTTTTGAATAATTTTCTACTAGCTTTCCAACGACAAAGGCAGTCGGGATATAAGAAAGAATAAATCCGCCAGTCCCCCTAACTAGAACGCCTAACCCACTACTAAATTCAGCAAATACAGGTGCCCCAGCAACCCCAACTAATAAATACACAATCATGGCAATCGCTCCAAGGCGACTACCTAATAAAAGTCCTGCTAAGATTGCAAAAAAAGGTTGCATGGATAGCGGAACATTTGCTACCTGTAAAAATGGTGCCCATGATGTAATATTCGCACCAATTGCCATTAGAGCAACAAACATCCCGACTAGGGTTAAGTCAATGGTTCGAAAACGCGATTTCTTTATAGTTGTCATAATGTTAACCTCCGATAATATGTAGTTAACAAAAATGATAAGACGAATCCGTATTAATGTCAACACAATTTTTATTTTGGTTAACACAAAAACAGAGCATGATTTGTTAGTAATAAGAGATCACCAAGGGGATGATTTGATACTAGAACCATGGTAAGATTTTAGTATATAATCTTAGAAATAAAACTACTTGAAGGTGATGTTCTTGAAAATACGAAAAGCAACCATTTTTAATGAAACAAAAAATATTTATTTATATGAAAACAAAAAGGAGGAATATACGCTTGTCGCTGTTCCATCAATCGAATGGTCGACCATCATTCCATATGAAGAAGAGCTAAAACCGCTAAAGGAACGCACATTAACGTCAATAAGTCAAAGAGTAGATGATATAACAGCAAGCGATTTAACGAATAAAATCCTCCATTGGGTCCGTGAAATGTAATAAGAATACGATATCAGAGAAGTCCAAACAATTCCAGTTGGACTTTTTTGCATTTTTTTCTAAGTCAAGATCAAGAATGAAACTAATATAAGATGGACTAAATAAAGAGAAGAGGAGGTTTTATAGATGAACACAGATAGAAGAGACCGTTCATATCATGATGAGTATTACCAAGAGACTCACGCGAATGGATTAGATCCTGAATTGGATTTACGAAATATAAACTTTGCAACAGGTGAAAATAAATATTTAAATGAAAATCAAAATTTAGAAGAACCATGTATTGAATGAGGGTGAAAGTATGAGCGAGCGGTTCGACACGGAATTAGATGTGGTAAAAGAAGCAAGTAAAAGAGGGGCAAAAGAGGATATTTTGCATGTAAGTCAGCTTGATGAAGGCTATGACTTACGCTATGGGAATAACAATAATGTAAAGCAAAAGCTAGATGTAAATCAAAATGCATAAAAAGAGGGGAAAACATGGCAAAGAATGAAAAGCTAAACGAAGAAGGAGCTACTAATAATAATCTCACTTCAACCACATATGAAAAATCAAAACATATAAAGTTAAACCAAAACAAAGGGAACAAAAAGAAATAATTTAATTTGAAGAGGCTGTTTTTAAAGATTCTTTTTCTTTAAGAACAGCCTTTTAACTACTCAGTTAATCATTCGGATATGTCACAGTATGGATGGACAGTTATAAGCTTTTACCATCTTAACGAAATCGTAAAATGACAGCAATCAATCGAGTTGAGAGATTTTGAAAGTCTCACTTCTAAATTATCTGGAGTAAATGAAATTCTCGTACGTGAATGAATTCCTACTGAACGTACTAATTGTTCAACTTTTTCATTATCAGATTGTTGTGCTGCACTTTTAATTTCTTGTGCATATTCTCGAGATTCCGAGATTTTTGTAGCAAGAAGATTTGCCTCATTAAGTAATTGTTTTGAAGCTTCTGCAGAATTTCTGAATCTTGTAGCGTCAACGTCAGGAAATTGTCTTACTACATAATTAGGAGGTAATCCGTGAGGAGCATAGTGGTAAGAATGTGGAATGTGATAATAGTTGTTTGAAATGTTGGTCTTTCCTGATGAAATTGAATTTTGAACACCATAGAAATATCGATTGTATGGTTGCATCGTTCTCCCCCCTCTATACTCTTAACAATATATGTCTTGAAATGAATTGGGTACCTTGTATTCACAGATTCGAAAGTTATGTGAGCATAAAACAAAGTATT
>JBEQAC010000309.1:0-3811 GCA_041640535.1 Bacillaceae bacterium | reverse complement strand
AGAACCGTCCCCACGCTTCCTTATAATGTTACACCGGATTTAAAGATAGCGATTTCTCTAAAGTCATTTTTTTCGTTGTTAACTAGTTCTCCACTTGCTACTTTAATAATGTATTGAATAAAATCTCTTAACACGTATTCAGGCTCTTTTTCCAGTAATACCCCTGCATTATAGTCAATCCAGTGCGGTTTATTTTCGTACAGCGCTGTGTTTGTTGAGATCTTCAACGTTGGAACGAAGGCTCCAAAAGGTGTTCCTCGGCCAGTTGTAAACAGGACAAGCTGACAGCCTGCAGCAGCTAGAGCCGACGATGCAACAAGGTCATTTCCAGGTGCACTTAATAGATTAAGTCCTTTTACCTTTAAAGTTTCACCATACTTTAATACATCTTGCACCGTTGATGTCCCCGCTTTTTGAGTGCAACCGAGAGATTTATCCTCTAGCGTTGTAATTCCGCCATCTTTGTTACCAGGAGAAGGGTTTTCATAAATAGGCTGTTTATTATCGATAAAATATTGTTTAAAGTCATTGATTAATTCGACTGTTTTATCAAAAACTTCGCGATTTGCTGCTCGCTCCATTAGGATTGTTTCTGCTCCAAACATTTCCGGTACTTCAGTTAGAACCGTTGTTCCACCCTGAGCCACTAAAAAGTCTGAAAATCTTCCTAATAATGGGTTCGCTGTAATTCCAGATAAACCATCAGACCCTCCGCATTTTAGCCCTACTTTTAACTCTGATAATGGCACGGTATCACGATGATCATTTTTCGCTTCTTCATAAATTTCCAAACAAAGCTTTAAGCCTTCTTCAATTTCATTAGACACTTCTTGTGAGGATAAAAATTTCACGCGTTTTTCATCATACTCTCCAAGACTATCCTTAAATTCTATTAAATTGTTATTTTCACAACCAAGTCCAAGAACAAGTACTCCTCCTGCATTGGGATGAAGAACCGCATTTTGCAAGACTTTCTTTGTATTTTCATGATCATCCCCCAACTGGGAGCATCCATAATTATGCTTTAAAACCAGAGTGCTTTCAAATGGGTTTGAATCCCCTACTTCTCTTTCAAAAAGTTTAATAATTCTTTCAGCGACTCCGTTTACACAACCAACAGTAGGTACAATCCACAGCTCATTTCTAATCCCAACATTTCCATTTTTTCTTTTATAGCCTTGAAATGTTAAATTTTCTTGAGGAGATGGATTGTTGGTTAACTTCTGATGATAATGATAGTCTTGAAGTCCACTTAAATTCGTTTTTGTATTATGAGTGTGAACATGCTCTCCTGCAGTGATTTCAGTCTTCGCATGACCAATTGGTGCACCATATTTCATCACATGCTCATGAACTGAAATGTTCTGAAAAGCAATCTTATGTCCTCTTTTAATATCATCTAACAGCTCAATCTCTTTTCCGTTAATTGTCATAACGAAGCCTGCTCTTAAATCCTTCAGTGCAACTACAACATTGTCAAGAACATGAAGTTGTATATAATCCATTTAAGTTTATCCCCCCTTTACTACCTTTTCATTCATTACTTTTTCAACCGCTACCTGCATTCCTAGTGTTTCAATGGAATATAAATAGTTTGCTACTCCTTCTGTTAATCCTGGAACTTGAGTTAAATCTTGCTCCCAAATTTTCTCATCACCAAGTATATTCTTCACAATCTTCTTCATCGTTTCAAACGTACCATTATATGTTTTCCATTGATCATTGAATAAATCAAGGACCGCTTGATCGTCTAAAAGAGGAATTTCTTCCTCTCCACGTTTCCCTTTATAGAATGAAATGAGGGCAGCAAGAGAGAAAACTAGCCTTTTCGGCAATTCATGTCTACGAGATTGGTACTCTAATAAAGATCGTAAATTACGTGTTTTATATTTTGAAATCGAATTCAATGAAATACTTAGTAAAAAATGCTGGATATATGGATTTTTAAATCTTTCTATGACCGAATCTGCAAACGAAGTTAATTCTTCAACTGATAAATCTAATGTTGGAATGATTTCCTCATGAATAATTTCCTTTACAAACTGTCCAATCACGTTATGGTCAACCGCTTCTGATACCGTATTTAACCCATATAAATATGAAACAGGAGTCATCGCTGTATGCGTGCCATTTAAAATACGAACTTTTATCGTTCTGTAAGGACTTAAGTCATCCGTAACAATCGTATTTAACCCGGCTAAATGAGCAGGAAATTCATCTTTAATCCATTGTGGGCCTTCAATTACCCATAAGTGATAATGTTCTCCAGCTACAACGAATGCATCTTCGTACCCTAGCTCTTCTGTTACCTCATGAATGGTTTCTTTCGGATATCCTGGAACAATTCGATCTACTAAACTACTACAAAACGTATTAGCTTCACAAATCCAGTCACTGAACTGTTGTTCCAGATTCCACACCTTTGCATACTTCAGTACAATATTTTTTAATTGCTCTCCGCTATTTTCAATTAATTCACAAGGGATGATAATACATCCCTTAGTTGAGTCCCCTTTGAATGCTTTAAATCGATGGTATAAAAAAGCCGTGAGTTTTCCTGGAAAGCTTTTTTGAGGTCTGTCCTCTATTCGATCTCCATCATCAAACACAATCCCCGCTTCTGTTGTATTTGAAAAGATGAAGCGAAGCTCAGGTTGTTGTGCCAAATGAAGATAATCATCATATTGAGTAAAAAGGTTAAGTCCTCGACTAATTGATTGAATCACGGAAAACTCTTTAACAGCCTTCCCTTCCTTTATTCCCTGTAAATAGAGAGTAAATAGTCCATCTTGCTCGTTAAGTTTTTCAATTTTTTCGTAGCCACGAGGTTGAACAACCACCACGCTGCCATTAAAATCCCCGTTTTTATTCATTACATCAATTTGCCAATCGACAAATGCACGTAAAAAATTCCCCTCACCGAATTGAAGCACCTTTTCTGGATAGACTTTTTTATCTATTAAGCTTTTATTCAATTTACGCAAAAAGTTTTCCTCCTTATCGAGATGGCGTTGTTACTTTATCAAACTGAAAATAATTCCTTGCATTGTTGTAGGAAATGTCTTGAACGATTTGCCCTAAGGTTTCAATATCATTTGGAACCTCGCCATTTTCCACCCATTCACCAATCAGATTACATACAATTCTTCTAAAGTATTCATGTCTTGTATAAGAAAGAAAGCTTCTTGAATCGGTTAGCATGCCAATGAAACGACTAAATACCCCCATATTCGCAAGCGCCTTCATTTGATCAAGCATTCCATCCTTTGTATCATTGAACCACCATGCTGTCCCAAACTGAATTTTCCCCGGGATTCCACCACCTTGAAAACTATTAATCATGGCTGCAATTACCGCATTATCCTTTGGATTTAACGAATAAAGTATTGTTTTTGGAAGTGAATTTGCTTCATCTAGGAAATCCAATAATCTAACTAAAGGCTTTGCGATTTCCCCATCATTCATAGAATCATAGCCCGTGTCAGGTCCTAACACTTCCAGCATCCTAGTATTATTGCCTCTTAACGCATTAATATGATATTGCATCGCCCAATCCAACTCTGAATAAAGCTTTCCTAAAAATACCAAAGTATATGTTTTATATTTCTTTTCACCTTCTGCAGATACCTTTTTGCCCTGTAGGGCTTCAGCGAAAATTTGTTCAACCTCTTCTTGAGTTGCTTTCGCAAATACCATTTCGTCAATCGCATGATCAGAAACTCTTCCTCCTACTGAATGGAAGAACCTAACTCTAGACTCAAGTGCATTTAAAAAGTCCTGATATGTTTGAATTTGAATCCCTGATGCATCT
>JBEQAC010000308.1:0-3824 GCA_041640535.1 Bacillaceae bacterium | reverse complement strand
GATACTCGAGCCACACTGGATGTTACCTGCCAATGATGACTATCTAATCTCTGACATAAATACCGAAAATCTAGAGGTCTATTTTCAAATGTCAGAAGTGGAATTCCTTGCTGAACAATATATGCACTTTTATTTAAGCGAGATCTTAACGCCGAAAATAGAGATTGAAAGGTTTCATACTTTTGTTCAATTTCTCCAGCGAAGGAGGTGTAGTCAAGCTCATAATGGCCTTCGTCACTTCGAATAATCTTAAATATCTTTCGTCCCTGACTTCCATGAATAGGTTTTAAGAAGACACATGAATGAAGTACCAGTGAATCTTCTAACGCCTGTTTATTTAGAAGCAGCTTTGTGTCTGGCAAATAGGGAAGGATATGGTCTTCTTTTTCTAGTATTTCGTGAACCTCCCATTTATTAAGAAAATGATGGTTAAAAAAAGGAATCTGGTTTTCTTGTAAAAAAGTTGTAAAGTGTTGAAACTCTATGGTTTGTTCCTTTTTTCGTGAATGAATACGATTATGAACGACATGTGGAAGGGGGACATTCGTCCTTTTCCAATCCTGATTAGGATATATATATCCTGTATTTTCTTTAAAGAGATTTAATGTCGTAAGATAAAAGAAAATTCCTCTTTGATTACAATAACGTGCAAGCTCCAAACAAAAATCTTCAATTGATCCAAGCGAGATGTGATCAGGTTTCACTTTAATTTCTGTTATTAAAGATAAAATAGGACCTAGTGAGAGGATATTTTCTTTTATCTTTGTCAGGGATATGGTGAACGTTTCTTGTGGTAGCATTAGGGATTTTAATAATGTACTGCTACAATAAAGAATTGGATCGCTTTCTTTTATACATACGGTTTGAATTTCTTGACTATTCCTACCACAAGTGAGGTAATATGTTTGTTTATGTTGAATATGAAGCTCTTTTGCTAAAGCTTCACTGATTGATACGATGTGTTGTTTAAAATACAATTGATCATCAATGACCTTTATTTCGATTGGAATATTTTTTGACATATGAATGACCTCATTTGCTGTCATAGTAAACAATCTTTTATAATTATTAAATAGGCGAATGCTGATATCGTATCGTATGAACATTCACACTAAACTGTGAGCAATATATTTAAAGATTTGGAAGGTTGATGGGAAATGGAAGTTTTTTTAGTTTTACTTTTTATGATTTTGATTGGTGCGTTAATTGGTGGATTTACAAACTCTTTAGCGATTAAAATGTTATTTCGACCTTATAAACCCTATTATATTGGAGGCAGGAGATTGCCCTTTACTCCAGGATTAATTCCAAAGCGTCGAGATGAGCTGGCTACTCAGTTAGGGAAAATGGTTGTTGAGCATTTGCTAACTGTGGAAAGTATTCGAAAGAAACTTCTAGACTCAGAATTTAGGGGGGCTTTATTAAACTGGGGAGTGGAGGAATGTGATAGGTTTATCAGCTCTGATAAGACTGCCTTTGAGCTTGCAAATAGTTTAGGAATAGAGGATTTAGATCTTAAGTCAGAGGAAAAGCTCGTTTCCTTTATAGAGAAAAGAACTTTGCAATGGCTCGACCAAAATAAAACGAGACAAGTAAGTGAACTCCTTCCCCAATCGCTGGAAGAAAAAATAGAAGCGTCAATACCAACTTTATCAGCCTATATTATGGAAAAAGGAGTAGATTTCTTTCAGAGTACAGAAGGAAAACACAGACTAGGAAAAATGATTGATGATTTCTTATCTACAAGAGGGATGCTTGGTAATATGATTCAAATGTTTCTGGGGCAAGGAAACCTAGTAGATAAAGTTCTACCTGAAATCATTAAATTTCTAAAAAATCCAGGTACCAATGATATGTTAATGGAACTTTTAAAAAAGGAATGGGGGAAATGGAAGGAAATAAAGCTAGAGGAGCTTGAAAGCAGGGTTGGGCGTGAGAGCATTGTACAAACTTTAAAATCCCAAGTTGTTAAAATTCTACCGGTAAAGGATTATGCTCATACACCTGTACATGTTCTCTTGGCTCCTTATAAGACAAGCATTCTTTCAGACCTATTGCCTAGGTTTGTTGATTTTAGTTTGTCAGCTGTAGCAAATCGAATTGAACAGATGATGAAAGTTCTACATGTGGAAGAGATTGTTAGAAACCAAGTGGAGTCATTTTCAGTAGAAAGATTAGAAGAAATGGTTCTTTCCATTTCAAGGAGAGAATTTAAAATGATTACATACTTAGGTGCATTATTAGGTGGTTTAATTGGAGTGATCCAAGGCATCCTTGTCACCTTAATGAAATAACAAATAGATGTCTATTGCTGAATTTTGCTGAATAGTTTGTTATAGTGAGGTAGTATCCATAAATCAATGGGAATTTATGTTAGGAGGAAATAAGATGGCAACAAATTTATACGATGTAGCATACGACCTAGAAAAGGCGATTCGTAATAGTGATGAGTTTAAGAAATTAACGGAAATGTATGATGAAGTAAATGCTGACGCATCTGCAAAGAAGATGTTTGATAACTTCCGGAATGTTCAGCTTCAGCTTCAACAAAAGCAAATGATGGGGGAAGAAATATCCCAGGCTGAAGTGGAACAAGCACAACAAATGGTAGCACTAGTTCAGCAGCATGCCTCGATTTCTAAATTAATGGAAACGGAGCAAAGAATGAGCATGTTAATTGGAGAATTAAACAAAATTATTATGAAGCCATTAGAAGAGCTATATGGCAGTATGGAACCAAAATAAGATTAAAACCCTGACTGTCCCTTAAATCAATTTCTATGATTTTAGGACAGTCTTTTTCTATTTCTATCAATAAATAATGAGCTTGTTCTACAGCATTGGTTTGAAAAAAGCTGATAAAGGCGTATCCATTCTGTTCTATTGAAGTTTGTTTTTACATATTCATATGGTAATGGCAAGCTACACCAAGAATAAGGGGGATCTAAGATGATGTATCAATTACTTGCGATTAATATTGATGGAACATTACTACGCTCGAATGGACGTATACAAAGTGGAACGAGAGAAGCAATTGAGTATGTAAAAGATAAAGGAGTATATGTCACATTAGTAACAAACAGGAACTTTCCTTCAGCAAAAAAAGTGGCGAAGGCTTTAAAGTTAGATTCTTATTTAATTACACATAATGGTGGCTTTATTAGTTCATCCATTGATCATCCTATTTATGAAAGCAAAATCTCAGAGGAGAAAGCTTTTAATTTAGTTCAAGTACTTGAAAATTATGAATGTAATATTCGTCTTTTGCATGAAAGGTTTTCGATTGGAAATCGTATGAAAATGCCGCGGAATTTAATCGCAAAAGCTGTGTTTGGGTCTGGAGACCCACTCTTTTATCCAATGCAGTTTGTGACATCTGTAGGCGATTATTTGAGAGATAATCCGCTCTCCCCTCAGAAGGTAGAAGTGTATTTTTCAAGTTTAACAGAGCAGCACCAAGTAGAAAATCTATTAAGAGATAATTTTCATGGTGTCGACATAAAACAAGTCGAGCAACGAAAGATTGAGATTGTTCCTAGTGGGGTATCAAAATTAGATGGATTAAAAAAACTATGTAATTATATATCCATTCCTTTAGAGAAAACAGTGGTCATTGGTGACTCATTGGAAGATAAAGAAATGATTGAAGCAGTTGGATTAGGTGTGGCTATGTGGAATGCTCCAAATGAGTTGAAAAAAGCAGCGGACTGGGTGACGCGCTCAAATAATCAAAACGGTGTCGCCTATATGATAAAAGAACATTTCCGAAAACAACAAAGAATGGAATTTCTTAATAAAATTAAAATAGAAAGATAAGATAGGTA